>CAZDAN010000090.1:0-7949 GCA_964503565.1 uncultured Bacteroides sp. | reverse complement strand
CGGGCACGATACCCTCCACTGAATCAGTCACATACACCTGATTGCAATAGAGCTGGATTTTATTCTTCTGAAGGTCGATGTTGCTTTTGATTTTGGGGAAGTAGAGCACACCGGTGAGGTTGAACGGGTAATCCACGTTAAGGTGAATCCAGAAGAGCGGCTCGTCGGACATGGGATAGAGGTCGCGATAGAACTTCTTGTAGTCCTCGTCCTTCAACTCCTGCGGCTTCTTCATCCACAAGGGAGCCGTGTCATTGATTACATTATCCTCCTCTGTGTCAACCTGCTTGCCATCCTTCCATTCCTTCTTCTTTCCGAAAGCCACAGCGATAGGAAGGAAACGGCAATACTTGTTCAGCAACGTGGCGATGCGGCTCTCTTCGAGAAACTCCTTGCAATCATCGTCGATGTGGAGCACGATGTCCGTACCGCGTTCGGCGCGCTCTGCATCTTCCAGCGTAAACTCAGGGCTTCCGTCGCATGTCCACTTCACGGCTTGTGCACCCTCCTGATACGAGCGAGTGATGATGTCCACCTTCTTGGCCACCATGAAGGCCGAGTAGAAACCAAGGCCGAAGTGTCCGATGATGGCATTGGCATCGTCCTTATACTTGTCGAGGAAGTCGTTGGCGCCCGAGAAAGCTATCTGGTTGATGTATTTGTCGATTTCTTCGGCGGTCATACCAATACCATGGTCACTGATCGTGATGGTGCCGGCCTCCTTGTCGAGGTTGATGCGCACGGTAAGGTCACCCAACTCACCCTTGAAGTCGCCCTTCGAGGCGTAGGTTTTTAGCTTCTGTGTGGCATCTACAGCGTTGGAAACCAGTTCGCGAAGGAAGATTTCATGATCACTGTACAAGAACTTTTTGATGACGGGGAAGATGTTCTCAGTCGTAACCCCGATGTTTCCTTTTTGCATAATACTCAATATGTATTTTAATGATTATAATTTATTTCTTATTTTTATTCGAATTACGATGAGGATATAAACAAAAAAAATGCCAGAGATGTTTCTCTCTGACATTTTGACGTATTATTCAACCACCATCAGTTCCTCTTTTTCGGAATTTCGATCAATACGGATAGTAGAACCAATGGGTACAGTGCCGTCCACCAGAAGTTCGGACAGGAGGTCTTCCACATACGTTTGTACGGCACGCTTCAAAGGACGGGCACCAAACTGCACATCGTAACCCTTGTCGGCCAACAAGTCACAAGCGGCTTCGGTGAGTTCGAGGTGATAACCCAGCCCCTCCATGCGCTTGTACAAGCTCTGAAGTTCGATATCTACAATGCGGCGGATGGCGGGCTTGTCCAGTTGGTCAAAGGTGATAATTTCGTCCACACGATTGAGGAATTCGGGCGAGAAGTGCTTGTTCAATGCCTTCTGTATGACGCTGCGCGACACCTCTTTATCATCTTTTATATGAGCGGTGAAACCCACCCCCTTACCGAAGTCCTTCAGTTGGCGGGTACCGACGTTGGAGGTCATGATGATGATAGTGTTCTTGAAATCGATGGTACGGCCGTAACTGTCGGTCAGACGGCCTTCGTCCATCACTTGCAGAAGCATGTTGAACACCTCGCTATGCGCCTTTTCAATCTCGTCGAAGAGAACGATGGAGTAGGGCTTGCGACGCACCTTCTCGGTCAGTTGGCCACCTTCCTCATATCCTACGTATCCCGGAGGGGCACCCACCAACCGGCTGACGGCATGTTTCTCCATGTATTCACTCATATCCACGCGGATAAGCGCGTCGGGTGATCCGAACATATACTGGGCCAACTCTTTCACCAACAAGGTCTTTCCCACGCCCGTAGGGCCAAGGAACATGAAGGTACCGATGGGGCGGTTAGGGTCTTTCAATCCCACACGGCTACGCAGGATGGCCTTCACCAGTTTCTCCACGGCGGCATCTTGGGCAATGACTTTTGCCATCAAGCCCTCCTTCATTCCTTTCAGTTTGACACCTTCGGCTTGCGCCATGCGTTGCACAGGGATACCCGACATCATGGAAACAACACTTGCTATATCTTCTTCATCAACCACTTGCGGCGTTTCTTTCTGTTTCTTCTCCAATTCGCGTTTCTGCGCCTCCAACTCTTCCTCCAGACGACGCACCTTGTCGCGGAAACTGGCGGCCAGTTCATAGTTCTGTTGCTTTACGGCCTGATTCTTCTTCTCCTTCAGCTCTTCGATACGCTTCTCCTGTTCCTCAATCTCCTTGGGGACATTTACATTGATAAGATGTACGCGCGAGCCGGCTTCGTCCATCACGTCGATGGCTTTGTCGGGGAAACTGCGGTCTGTCAGATAGCGTTCTGCCAATTTGACACACGCCGCAATGGCTTCTGACGTATAGCAGACATTGTGATGCTCTTCGTAGCGATCCTTGATGTTTTGAAGTATCTGCAACGTCTCCTCAGGGGTAGAAGGCTCTACGATAACCTTCTGGAAACGACGTTCCAAGGCTCCATCCTTTTCGATACTCTTGCGGTATTCATCCAGCGTGGTGGCTCCGATGCACTGAATCTCGCCACGCGCCAAGGCTGGCTTCAACATGTTGGCCGCATCCATCGAGCCGGGTGCCGAACCGGCACCTACAATAGTATGTATCTCGTCGATGAAGAGAATGACATCGGGATTCTTCTGCAACTCGCTCAGAATGGCGCGAATACGCTCTTCGAACTGACCACGATACTTGGTGCCGGCCACCACGGCCGTCATGTCCAGTGCCACCACACGCTTGTCGAAAAGCAGGCGCGACACCTTGCGTTGCACAATGCGCAAGGCAAGGCCCTCCACAATGGCACTCTTTCCTACACCGGGTTCACCGATAAGCACGGGATTGTTCTTCTTCCGTCGGCTCAGGATTTGAGCCAAGCGTTCGATTTCCTTCTCACGACCGACCACAGGGTCAAGTTTGCCTTCAGAGGCGGCACGTGTCATGTCCACTCCAAAGCTGTCGATAACAGGCGTATCGTGTGCACTCTTAGGCTGTTGGGCGGTTGTAGTCTGAGCCTGCTGGCGCTCGTTTCCCGTAGGTTCGGGAGCATATCCCAAGCTGTCATCTTCGTCCTCGTCATCGAGGCCAAAGCCCTGTTGCGGAGCACTCTTACCGGACAATTGTCCGTAGAGCGACTGGTAATTCACTCTGTTTTCTTTCAATATCTTAGCTACCATATTGTTTCCTTCCTTTAATATTGCCAACAACACATGCTCAGCATCCACCTCGGCCTTGCGCTGAATGCGGGCTTCGAGGACGCTAAGTCTTAACAATCGGCCGGCCTCTTCGTTCAAAGACAATTCTTCTGCGGACGCAGAGAAAAGAAAAGGATTTATATTTCCTTCCGATTTCCCTCTCAATCCATCCTCCAGCTGACGTTTTACGTGAGGCAAATCCACCGACAGACCGTTCAGCATCTCAATGGCCTTCCCATCGCCCTTGCGTATCATCCCCAACACCAGATGCTCAATACCGATGAAGCCTGTCTGCAAACGCATGGCCTCTTCGCGGCTGTATGCTAAAACTTCTGACATATTTTGTGAAAATTGACTATTCATATTCATCTGCTCTTTCTTCGTTTCTATCTCTGTTTCGATTCCATTTCGGGTGCAAAGATACACATAAAAATGTGCCTTGTCAACCCTACACTCTGTTAATTTATAACAAACCGTGTGCCAAAGTGGGATGCAAAGCGGATTATTTTTCCTTCTCCACCATTTTTCTCCCTTACGAGGAAAAAACTTTTTCCCTACGGGAGAAAAACGAGTACAAAGAAAGAGCCTACATCATCCCAAGGATAAACCCGCCTTACCCCATGGCTAAGGTGACATCAGACCTGAGTTAAGGTCTTTTAAGTATTTTTTTTCTGAAAAACTTTCCCATTTGGCAAAATTGTAGTAATTTAGCATGGTTTTCGAAAATCAAGAGAGAGTAAAACAAAAAGATTTAAACTAAATGCTTGAACAAGACAGAATTATAAAAATTAACATCGAGGAAGAGATGAAGTCGAGCTACATCGACTACTCCATGTCGGTCATCGTAGCCCGCGCCCTTCCTGATGTGAGGGACGGATTGAAGCCCGTGCACCGTCGAATCCTCTATGCCATGATGGAGCTGGGCAACACGTCAGACAAACCCTATAAGAAATCGGCCCGTACCGTCGGTGAGGTGCTCGGTAAGTACCATCCCCACGGTGACTCGTCGGTATATGGCGCCCTCGTGCGTATGGCACAGGATTGGGCCATGCGTTATCCTTTGGTGGACGGACAGGGTAACTTCGGTTCGGTGGACGGCGACTCGGCTGCTGCCATGCGTTACACCGAAGCACGCCTGCAGAAAATCGGAGAAGACATGATGCAGGACCTCTACAAGGAGACCGTAGATTTCACCAACAACTTCGACGACTCGTTGCAGGAGCCTACCGTAATGCCCACACGCATCCCCAACTTGTTGGTAAACGGAGCATCAGGTATTGCCGTAGGTATGGCCACCAACATGCCCACCCACAACTTGGGCGAGGTGATTGATGCCTGCGTGGCTTATATCGACAACAACGACATCACCATCGACGAACTGATGCAGTACGTCAAGGCACCCGACTTCCCTACGGGAGGATATATATATGGTATGAGCGGCGTACGCGAAGCCTACGAGACAGGACGCGGACGCATCGTCATGCGTGCCAAGGCCGAAATTGAGACAGGACAGAACCACGACAAGATTGTGGTGAGCGAAATACCCTACGGTGTGAATAAGGCCGAACTTATCAAGAGCATTGCCGACCTGGTGAACGACAAGAAAATCGAAGGCATCAGCAACGCCAATGACGAGAGCGACCGCGAAGGTATGCGCATCGTCATCGACGTGAAGCGCGATGCCAACGCCAGTGTAGTGCTGAACAAACTGTTCAAGATGACCGCCCTGCAAACCAGCTTCGGAGTGAACAACGTGGCCTTGGTGGGAAGCACCGGACAACAACGTCCCAAGACACTGAACCTGAAGGACCTCATCCGCTACTTCGTAGAGCATCGCCACGAGGTGGTGGTGCGCCGCACACAATTCGACCTGCGCAAGGCCAAGGAGCGCGCACACATCCTCGAAGGCCTCATCATCGCCTCGGACAACATCAACGAAGTAATCGCCATCATCCGTGCAGCCAAGACACCGGCCGAAGCCATCACAGGCCTGATGGAACGCTTCAACCTGAGTGAGATACAGAGCCGCGCCATCGTAGAGATGCGTCTGCGCCAGCTCACCGGCCTCATGCAAGACCAGTTGCACGCCGAGTACGAAGAGGTGATGAAGCAGATTGCCTACTACGAAGAGATTTTGGCCAACGACGAACTTTGCCGTAAGGTGATGAAGGACGAACTCATCGAAGTGAAAGAAAAATACGGCGACCCGCGTCGTTCGGAAATCGTATATTCATCCGAAGAATTCAATCCCGAAGACTTCTATGCTGATGATGAAATGATTATCACCATCAGCCACATGGGATATATCAAGCGTACACCGCTGAGCGAATTCCATGCCCAGAACCGTGGTGGAGTAGGGTCGAAGGGCACTCAGACACGCGACGAAGACTTTGTCGAATACATCTATCCCGCCACCATGCACAACACCATGCTCTTCTTCACACAGAAGGGACGCTGCTACTGGCTGAAAGTGTATGAAATCCCCGAAGGGGCCAAGAATTCGAAGGGACGCGCCATTCAGAACATGCTCAACATCGATTCCGACGATGCCGTAAACGCATTCGTGCGCATCAAGAACTTCAACGACAAGGAGTTCGTCAATAACCACTACCTTGTGTTCTGTACCAAGAACGGAATCATCAAGAAAACTTGCCTCGAGCAATATAGCCGTCCGCGTGCCAACGGCGTGAACGCCATCCTCATCCGCGATGATGACCGGGTAATAGAGGTGCGCATGACCAACGGAAACAACGAAATCATTATGGCCAACCGCAACGGACGCGCCATCCGCTTCAACGAAAACCTCGTTCGCGCTATGGGACGCGTCAGCACCGGTGTGCGCGGTATGCAGCTCGACGATGACGGACAGGACGAAGTAATCGGAATGGTATGCGTGAAAGACCCCGAAAAGGAGAGCATCATGGTCGTTTCCGAACAGGGATATGGCAAGCGCTCAGACATCGAAGACTACCGCAAGACCAACCGTGGAGCCAAGGGTGTGAAGACACTGAACATCACCGAAAAGACAGGTAAACTGGTAGCCATCAAGACCGTAACCGATGAAAACGACCTGATGATTATCAACAAATCAGGAATCACCATCCGTCTGAAAGTGGCTGACGTACGCGTAATGGGACGCGCCACACAAGGCGTCCGCCTCATCGACCTGAAGAAGCGCGGCGACCAGATTGGCTCTGTCTGCAAAGTGGCCACCGAAACGGAAGAGGAGGAGAGTGGTGACATCACCGATATGCCTCAGAACGAGGAAAATCCAACTTCCGAAGTAAACAACTAAATAACTAATAACAAAAAAAATAAACGTATTATCTTTAAACATAAACAATTATGAAAAAAGTTTTGTTCTCAATCTCAATGCTGATGCTCTCATGCATTGTAGCTCTTGCACAGACTGACCCGAAAGCCTATGCGAAAGAAGTAAAGAATGCCCAAAAGGCAGTAAAGACTGCTCAGAAATTGGCTGACACACAAGGTGGTGACCTCAATCAGGCACAAAAGTTGATTGACGATGCAATGAAGTACCCCGAAATTATCTCACAACCCGATGTTTGGAATGCAGCAGGAACCATCCAGAAGAAACACTTCGAAGCCGAGCAACAGAAACTCTATCTGAAACAGAATCCCAACTACGACCAGATGTACAGCAGCCTCTACAATGTTTACACCAACTTCTTCAAGTGCGACGAAGTGGAGAAGACTGCTGTTGACAAGAAAGGCCGCCCCGTAGAGGTAAAATACCATGCACCCAATAAGACTTTCTTGCTTCAAAACCGCGGATGGCTCATCAACGGTGGTGTGAAATACTACAACGAAGATAAGGACAACGAAAAGGCTCTCAAGTACTTCTCACTCTACATCGAATCGGCCAAGAACCCCATGATTGCTTCCGACTCAGCCGTGGTAAACGACACACTCATCACTCAGATTGCCTACTATGCCAGCTTGGCTTCCATGCAGCTGAAAAACTACGAAAGCGTATTGAAATTCACACCCGTAGTGAAGGAAAACCCCGAATTTTGCCGCTATGGTTACGAGTTCACCGCTTCTGCTTACCGTGAAATGGGCGACACAGTGAAATGGATTGCCGAGTTGCAGGAAGGTGTAAAGAGATACCCCGACCACAATTATTTCGTAGGAAACTTGCTCGACTACTACAACAACTCAGGTAAGTACGACGAAGCCCTGAAGTTTGCTAACGACATGGTTATCAAGGATCCCGACGACTCTTTCATGCAGTACGTAAAAGGCTACCTCTGCCAAAACTTGAAGAAGTACGACGATGCCATCGCTGCTTACAAAGCCGCCATCGCCATCAAGCCCGACTATGCAGAGGCTCACTCAAACCTCGGACTTGTATATTGCACCTTGGCACGCGACTATCAGGACAAGGCTTCTACCGACATCCGTTCAAAGCAATATAAGAAGGATCAGGAAATCGTGAAAGGATATTTCCGCGAAGCAATGCCTCACTACCAGAAGGTACGCGAACTGAAGCCTGCAGAACAGCAAATGTGGCTCAACGGCCTCTACAGCATCTACTACATGCTGAACATGGGTCCCGAGCTGGAAGAAATCGAAAAGCTGATGAATAATTAAGAAGTTAGTAATCACTAAATCAAAAAAGGCACGGATTACACGGATTTACGCGGACAGACTTCAATCCTTCCTGTTTCGCCACACATCATCCGAGTAACCTGTGCCTTTTTTGTATCTGCATGCGTCTTTG
>CAZDAN010000089.1:2065-8072 GCA_964503565.1 uncultured Bacteroides sp. | reverse complement strand
GATGCAGCCTGCTGGGATGGCTGATGCAGCCTGCTGCATTGCCCAACGCAGCCTGCTGCGTGAAAAAGGGGAGTTTCGTGCGAAAAAAGGTGAGTAATTTGAACGGTTTAAATGTTAATAATTTCTTTTATTCATCTAAAAAATGTACAACTTATTTAAATATGGCGTATCTTTGCCGCAAGTTATGTATTGTAAACAAGGAATCAAGAAAACAACTAAAGAATATAACTTGACCATGAAGAAAATTCTACTACTTATTGCAGCAGTGTTAATGTGTACAGCTCCGGCCGGTGCACAGCGTGTGATGGAAAACCTTGACCGCGGTTTGGTGGCCGTAAAGAAAGGAAGTGGTGTGTATCTCAGCTGGCGCCTTTTAGGACAGGAGTGGTACGATGTGAATTACAATGTCTATCGTGACGGTACGCGTTTGAATGCCGAGCCTTTGACTACCTCCAACTATTACGATGCCAGTGGGACGACTTCGGCATCATATACTGTACGTGCCGTTGTGCGTGGGGTGGAGCAGGAGGCTTGTGAGGCTGTTACTCCGTGGACAGCCCAGTATCTCGATGTTCCCATGCAACCCGTGTTGGATGCTGCGGGGAGTGATATCTCCGGCCAATATACCCTCAACGATGCCAGTGCGGCCGACCTCGACGGTGATGGAGATTATGAGTTGATTGTCAAACGTATGAATACGGACTTCACCAAGACCAATACAGCTTATACACTTTTTCAGGCTTATACGCTTGAAGGAAAATTGTTATGGACTATCAATGTGGGACCCAATATGATCAATGCCGGTCATGTGGAGACCAACTGTATGGCTTACGACTTTAATGAAGATGGTAAGGCTGAGGTTGTCATCCGTTTGACGGATGGTAGCATTTTGCCCGATGGGACTACCGTGGGAAATTCCACCGTGAACTATCGCCCAATCAGCTATTCCGACGGCAATACCGTTTATCAGACAGAGGGCGATGAATGGCTCTATGTGCTTGAGGGCGAGACGGGTGCCGTGATTGACAACGTGAAGTTCGACGAAACTACCAATAACCTGGCTCGTCGTAGTGCGGCTTTCTGGTGGGAAGGAAACAGCAAGGCATACGGTCATCGTGCCAACAAGTTCCATTTCGGTGCTCCCTATTTGGACGGACGCAATCCCAGCATCTATGTGGGACGCGGATGCTATACCAACATCCACATGGCTACGTTCGATTTGGTGGACAATAAGTTGCAACTTCGCTGGACATACGCTTGTGACAACTCGGGCAGCAAATACTATGGACAGGGTTATCACAACTTCTCTATTGTGGATGTCGATGAAGACGGACGCGACGAAATCTGTCACGGTAACATGGTGGTGGACGAATACGGCAAGGAACTCAGTTCGACAGGCTTGGGTCATGGCGACGCACAGCACTATGGCGACTTCGACCCTTATCGTAAGGGGCTTGAGGGATTCCGTTGTTTGGAAAATAATCCCGGTGCCGTGTTGGTGGATGCCGCTACGAACGAAATCCTTTTTCGTTGGATGCGTGGCCACGACAACGGACGTTGTTTGGCCGGAAACTTCACCGACAATTGGCCGGGTGCTGAACTTTGGACTACCGATGGCAAGTTGTGGAGCGCTTCCCTCAGTCGTGGATCCGATGAGACTGTGGCCAATACCGCTCCGGGAGTCACTATGAACTATCGTATCTATTGGGATGGCGACATCTTGGAAGAGTCTTTTGACTATGTCAACGGGGTTGACACCGACGGAGCTGTATTCAAATATGGTAGCGGAACTCCGATTTTCACTACGACCGGTTGTGCCACAAACAACCATTCCAAGGGTACACCGTCGTTGCAGGCCGACCTGTTGGGCGACTGGCGTGAAGAGATGGTGCTCCGCACGTCAGACAACATGAATCTGCGCATTTGGACTACTACCGATGTGACCGAGCATCGTAACTATACGCTGATGCACGACAAGCAGTATCGTCAGGCCATCTATTGGCAGATGAGCGGCTATAACCAGCCGCCTCATGTGAGCTACTTCTTGGGTAATGCCGAGGGCCTTACTGTGCCACCTCCTCCTGTCATGAGCAACGGACGCACGGTGGTGACCGATGCCATTACGGCCGAACATGCCGACAAACATGTGTTGCTGACCGATGCGGCCGGTGGAGAGGTGACGGTGGCCGAGGGTGTGACTCCCTATATCCTTACAGTCAATGGCTTGAAGAATGACTGGACCTTGAAGGGGGCTGCTCTTTCAGGTGCCATGCGTCTTATCAAACAAGGACAGGCTGCGCTGACCTTCAGTGGCGACCATACCTATACGGGCGAGACTGAGTTGTGGGAAGGTGTGACCAACTTTGAAGGTTCGCTCCAGAGTTCGGTGTGGATGAATCGTTTTGCCGAACTCAACACGGGTGCTATATATAATAAAGGTATAGAGATGGAGTACGGAGCCATTCTCCGCGTAGCTGGCACTGATAACAGGGGAACTGTTACTGCCTCGGAACTGAAAATGAAGAAAGGGGCAGTGGTGGAGCTGGACATCTATTCAAGCGACCTGTCGGCCGACAAGCTGGTGGTGAATGGCAAGCTGACCTTGGGCAGTGCTTCTGTCTTCCGTTTTGTACAACATAATGATGAGGGCAAGTCTGCTCCGGAAGCAGGTGACTATCTGATTGCCGAGGCATCGGAAATCTCCGGAAGTCCGGCCCAAGTGGTCATTGAGGGATTGCAAGGGGTTGCTTGCGAGCTGAAGCAGGATGGCGGTAAGATTTATCTTTCCGTCAGTGCCATGCGTCTGCCCGGCAGTGTTGTGTGGAGTGGGGCACAAGGTAATGCCTGGGATCTCTTTGCTACCGAAAACTTCCTGCTCGATGCACAGACCACTACTTTTGTGACGGGTGATAGTGTCGTGTTTGACGAAACATCGGCCCAGAAGACAGTTTCCATCAGTGAAGAGGTGGTTCCTTCGGTTGTCATAGTGAAAGGCGATGCCAACTATACCATTCAGGGTGGCGGAAACATCGGAGGCGATGCCGAGTTCTATAAAGAAGGTGAGGGTGTGCTCACCATCAACAATGTGAATGACTATACAGGCAAGACTGTCATTTCAGGCGGTGTGGTGGTGCCTGCTTCGTTGGCTACGGCCCAGAGTGCCGGTGCCTTGGGAGTGCTCAGCAACCGTCCCGACAACTTTGTATTGCAGAACGGTGCTGTTATCCGTACTACGGGCGAGATTTTCCAGGAGAGTGCCATGACGTTGGGCGAAGGTGGCGGTGTGTTTACCGTCAACAGCGATGTGCTCCATCTGAAAGGAGCCGTCAGAGGAACCACGCTGACCAAGAACGGAAGCGGTACGCTCAAGGTGTATGCAACCAATGGATACAAGAAGACAATCCTGAGTGGCGGAACTTTGGAGGTAGCTGCCGAGCCGAATAATGTGAATGGCTATTTGGGTGACACCGTGGTTATCAACAGTGGAACGATACAATGCCTCGACAATTCCGGCAGCTACAGCAATGCTTCGTGGAATATCGTAGTGCCCGAAGGAAAGACGGGAACCATCCGCCTCGACGGTCGTTGCAACTATACCGGTTCGCTCACCGGTGCCGGTACGTTGAATGTTTACATCCCCTACGTGCGTACCTACTTGCAGGGCAATTGGTCGAAGTTTGCAGGAACCATCAGCTGCTCCATGGGCTCCAGTGGCGACTTCACTTTCGACAATAACTACGGTATGCCGCTGGCAACGCTGAATGTGACGAGCGGATGTACCGTGCGTAACAATAAGGGTACAGCCGTACAGGTGGCAGCTGTCACGGGCCCCGGTTCGTTGGGCGGCAGCCATGGATGGACGGTAGGTAATGATACGGAGGGTACCAATCGCTTCGAAGGTACTATTGTGGGCGGATGTTCGCTTACGAAGGTGGGAACGAACACGTTGCAACTTACCGGGGAGAATGTTTACACCGGTTCGACCAATGTGAACGGAGGTACCTTGTCTGTTTCCAACAGAGGCAAGACTACCAGTGCTACAGGTACCGGAGTGCTGACTGTCCGTAGTGGGGCCTTGCTTACAGGAAGTGGTTACATGGGCAATAGTGCTGTGACGATTGCTGAAGGTGCCCGTCTGGTGCCCGGTGCATACAATATCGGTTCTCTTACCATGCCTTCAACATTCAATCTGCAAAAGGGAGGTGCCATTGAGTGGCGTCTGAATAGCCGTACCAGTGTGGCAACTTTGAAGGAGTTGAAGACAATGACACTGAATGGAACCCTTCGTGTCACACTGAAGGAGGGATATACGCCGGCTTTGGGCGACACCTTCAGCTTGTGGGAGTGTAGTGCGGTGAACGAAAACAGTGCTCCGACGCTGGAACTGCCCGAACTGCCCGAAGGACTGGCGTGGGATACTACGGACCTCCTGACCACTACGGGTACCCTGCGTGTGATAGAGGCTTCCGGTATGCGCCTTACTGCATGGGACGAGCCGGTGTCTGCTACCGTATATACTCTCGAGGGTATGAAGATGGCATCTTTCGAAGCCCCCTTCAATCAGGTGGATGAGGTCTTGTCTGCCACTCCTCTGTCCCGTGGCCTCTATATCATGAAGATAGAGAACCGCCACAGCAGTGTTACCCGCAAGGTGATGAAGAGGTAATTCAGCCCCTCTGCCACTCGCCATTCTTAATCCCTAATACAGGGGAGGGGGACCACCGCCCGATTAAGAATAGCGGGTGGTAGAGGGGTTAAACACTGATTCTATTCGTTATTTCTGATGTTTTTGGGGGGAATGAATGTCTGTTTTATCCTATTTTGTGGCCGTGCACGCATTTTTTTTATTAAAAGTTTTGTTCGATAACTAAATTTCCTTATTTTTGCCGCGGTTATTAACTATCAACGCAATACCATAACTGATTCAGAAAAAGAAAATGTACTCAGAAGAATCTTGATGTCTTTGGAGAAACTCCCTGCATCTCTTTCATAATGTAGTGATTAAAAAAATAATTTCAGCCGAATTTGGGGAGTGGATAGGCAAAAATAAAAACATAGAGGATCATGATGAAAAAATTACTCTCAGCTTCTTTGTTCGCTTTCGTGGCATTGGCTGCTAACGCTTATGAGATTGGCGAATTCGCTTACACGAAGGTTGCAAAGTACAAAATTGCAGGTGAGAACCTCGTAGTGAACGGTAAGTTTACCGATGGTGATACCGGTTTCGCTTCTGGTTGGAAGGCTGTGGATGCCAACACTCCGCTGGAAAGTGTGTTCACGATGCTGACTGGTGGACCTAACGGTTCAAACTCTCAGCAGGTGCTTGACGGACAGACTGATATGACTTGCGGTATGTATCAGAAGATAGCCATCGGCCAGGGTGGTACTTACGTGGTTTCTTTCAAGGTGTTGGGCTCTGTTGTCGGATTTACTGACCTTGATATGACTGGTGGTAACACCAACTACATGAATGCTTACTACAACACCGATGCTAATGACTCATTGGCTACTGTAGATGGTACAAACCTCTACTATGGTACCGATGGCGTGAGCGGTGGTTATGGATTTACTTTCAATACCACTTTTACCGAAGCAGTGTTTGCTATCGACGCTCCTGCTGAAGGTAACATCATCATTGACTTCCGTGGTATGGCTGCTGGTGTGGAGATTGCTGACGTTGAGTGTCACTTGGCTGAGGCTGTGTATGACGACCGCGTAGCCCGCGAGCGCATTGCTTACTTCCAGAAGTATCTCCAGAGCGAAGGTATCTCTGAGAGAGAGTTATACGAGGATTTCCAAGAGTCTGTAGCTGGTGTAGAGGAAGGTCTTGAGGCTGGTGCTTCTCCCGACGAGATGGGTGTTTTGATGGAGAACCTTGAGGGCGTATGGAGTGAGTTCACTGGTGAAAATTTCGAAAATGTGCTCGACTTTATTGCTACTACTGACGGTTCTTCTGCCACAGGCAACAACTCTGCCAACTGGATGAATTGGACAAGCAAGTGGAACA
>CAZDAN010000089.1:0-1965 GCA_964503565.1 uncultured Bacteroides sp. | reverse complement strand
GACCGTTGGTGTCATAAGACAGCTGCTGCTGACAGCCCCATGGCTATCCAGTGGATGCGTGGTGCCGGTGCTAACAACAACTGGAACAACATTGCTACATTGACCGCTACATTGTCTGCGGGTACTTACTACTGGGGTGTTACCGGTCAGGGTGGTATGATGACCTTGAACAAGAACCGTTGGGCTCGTTCATGGGCCAACGAGTGTGCCGAGACCAAGTTGTTCTTCAATGGCGACACCATCATTGTGGATACATTGAATGCCGCTCGCAACCTGGACTATGTCGTTGAGTTCAAGTTGGAGGAGGAAAAAGAAATCACATTGGGTATCATCTGTAACAATGTCTCTTCTTTGTCAGAGAATGCCGGTTTCGATGTGCAGTTCTATTCTCCCGTACTTTACAAGTTGAAGATTGCGGGTGAGTTGACAGAAGAGGAAAAGGCTTATCTGGCTGCTGTTGCCACTCAGCTGGAGGCGCTGAGCGGACGTATTGCTGTTGCCAACGGTCATTTGGCTGAAGCCAATGACACATTGCCTTGGGGTAAGGAAGCCTTGAAGGTGGGTGTTGTTGAAGCACAGGCCCGTTTCGATGTATGGGCCGCTTTGACTCAGGATGAGATTCTGGAAGCTCTTTACAATGATGAAGTGTTGGCTGATACCATTATGAATGATGGTGTTCGTTTCTTGAACAACAACTACATCACTCCGTTCACCGCCATGAACGCTCCTTTCACCGATATGCTTCCCGCTATCGCTGCTGCTGAAGAGACTAAGGATGTACGTATGTACTCAAGCTCTTCTAAGAGAGCTGACCTCGAGGCTGCTATCGCCGCTTCTAAGGCAATGTATGCTGAGAAGTTGCAGGTGGCCTTCTCTTCTGAAGATTCGCTCGCTCTGATTACTCAGCGCGAAGATATGAACGCTGTGGTAGAGGCTTTCAAGGCTGCTATCGATGCCAAGACTATTGTGGATATCAACTTCGACGGTGCTACTGTGGTAGAACATGTTGATCCCGAACAGCTTGTAGAGACTTACTACACCATTGATGGTGCAATGGGTACTATGAAGCTCTCTAACTATGCTGCCGGTGCTACAGGTACTACTCTGTTTGAACTCGGTTACAATGCTGCTGACTCTCTCAACATGCTCCGCGTAGGTGCTGGTGAGGCTACGGTTGACTTCTCTGGCGTTCCTGTAACTGATCAGGATATCGTTAAGGTTTCGTTCGACCTCTATGTCGGTAACTTGAGCGGTAAGAAGAATGGTTACAAGCTGTTAACCGCTGAAGGTGACACTATCTGTGGTATCTACTTCTCTAAGTATAGCGGTACGGATGATATGAATACATTCGCTGTTGACTACAACAACAAGATTGCCGCTGTAGGTTCTTCTTCTGCAAGCAACGCTGCTATTTCAGCTTCAAGCAACAAGACTTCATTCGAAATCGTTCTTGACTATGGTTTGAAGACAATGTACTGCGTGACTTCAGGCTCCAGAGGTACTGTGACTACTGAGGCCATTGCCCTTCCCGAAGGTAAGGTTCCCGGCCAGTTTGTTCTCTACTCTGACTATAACAACTCCGACCGTCGTTCTTGGTTCGACAACCTCTTGATTCAGAACATCGCTACTGATCCTAGCGTTATCGAGGCTATCCAGATTGCCAAGCCCGTTGCCAACGGTATCATGTACAACATCATGGGTCAGCGCATCTTGAAGCCCATCAAGGGTCAGATCTACATCCAGAATGGTGTGAAGAGAATTGCAAAGTAATCTCTGAAACAGATACTTACTGACATAGAAAAGGGTGTGCCCGTTTGGGTACACCCTTTTTGTTGCTTCTTGCTGAAGCAATTTTTCATTGTGCTATATGCAAAAGTTCTTTCTTCTATAAGAAAACTTTCTTTGATATGGCTGTCTTTTTGTAGAAAAGGTTGACTCTCAAAAAATCATTTTATGGAAGCAACA
>CAZDAN010000088.1:6467-8293 GCA_964503565.1 uncultured Bacteroides sp. | reverse complement strand
AGCGCCATCTTTGAGGCATTCAAAATGGGTGAACGGGTTGCCGAACTTGTCCGTTGGCGCTCCATGTCGGCCTTCACGTCCTGTGTAGCCTTCAGCTGGTCGGGGGTGTCTTCATAAAGGAAGCTGGCCTCCAACTCGTGTTGCAGGAAACTGTCGGGGCTATAGGCAAAGCCCTTCTCCTCGCGACGGCGGGCATAGAGGCGGATAAGGTCGCGGGCAATGTCCTTGATTTTTGTCTTGGTCTTCTCCTTGATGCGCTCCCATGCGCCGGTGCCGAGCTTGTTCAAGCGGGGAGGTTCGCCCTCCTTACCCTTGTACTTGGCCACCTTATGGAGGGCGTGGATGGAGACCATCACCACATCGTCGTTCTGATAGAGCAACTTGATGACCTCCTGCGTAGTGCCGTCGGCATTGGGGATGCGTACAAGGCCTCCGAAGCGGCCTACGCCGTGGTCGATGTGTACCACGTAGTCGCCCGGCTCGAATTGCTGAAGTTCCTTCAACGTGAGTGCTACCTTGCCGCCACGGGCGCGTTCGCTACGCAGGTTATACTTGTGGAAGCGGTCGAATATCTGGTGGTCGGTGAAGAAGCAGCACTTTAACGTGTTGTCGGCAAATCCCTCGTGAAGGGTGCGGTTCACGGGGGTGAAGGGTATCTGTGCGGTCTCGCCCTCGTTGGCTGCCCGTTCTTCGAAGATGGTCTGCAGGCGTGTGCATTGCTTGGCACTATCGGCCAGGATGTAGAGGCGATAGCCGCGTGACAGGTAGTCGGCAAAGGTGCTGCAAACGAGGTCAAAGTTCTTGTGGAAAATAGGTTGGGGAGTGACATCGAACGAAAGGGTGGATTGGGGGACTCCTGTGGACTTATGCCCAATCTCGATACGGCGGAAGTCGAGCGCACGGCTGGTGAAGGTGGCACCGTCAATCAACGAAGGAGGTACCAAAGGCTTGCCCACCGACTCGCTCTCCTGCACCATGATGGCTTGACTGGTGAAGGCTTCGTCGTGAATGACATCAATGCGGTCTGTCACCCAAAGCAGGTCCTTAAACACCAATATGCTGTCGGCAGGAAGGAAGTCAAAGAAAGGCACCATCACCTCGCCACCGCTGTTCGTCAGCTCGGGCACGATGTCGACCTCCTGCATCTGGGCACGCGATAGCTGGTTTTCCACTTCAAAGGTGCGGATGCTGTCAATCTCGTCGCCAAAGAAATCGATGCGGAAGGGGTATTCCGAGGAGTAGGAGAAGACGTCGAGGATGCTGCCTCGCATGGCAAACTGACCGGGTTCATAGACATAGTCAACGTGGGTGAATCCGTAGGAGGCAAGGGTCTCTTGCACAGAGGTGGAGGTGACGCACTGCCCCACTTGCAGGTGGAGGGTCTTGTCGGAAAGTGCCTGACGCGACACCACGTGCTCGGCCATCGCTTCGGGGGAAGTGACGATGTGGAGCACACGCTCGGAGGGCGAGGCATGGAGGGATTGCAGACGAGCCAACACCTCGGTACGGAGAATCTCGTTGGCCGCATCGCGCTGGCCATACTTGATGGCACGGCGGTAGGATGAGGGGAAGAAGAGCACGGCCTCTTCGCCCAACACTTGCATGAGGTCGTGGTAGAAATAGCCTGCCGACTCCTGGTCGTTCAGGATATAGAGCAGTGTGTGATGCCCCGTCAATCCGCTGAACACCACGGGTGCCGACGATGCCGAAAGGCCCGTCAGGTGCATGGTGTGCACCCGTTCGTCGGCCATCACCTTGGCCAGTGCCTTGGTGTTAGGGTGGCGGGTGTACAGTTGTTGTAAATCCTTCAGTTCCATTGGTTCTTT
>CAZDAN010000088.1:2747-6367 GCA_964503565.1 uncultured Bacteroides sp. | reverse complement strand
CCACATCCTTGGCGGAGAATCTCCACGTCGCCATCCATCAGGCTCACCACCGTGCCCGGCTCAATGCCTCCGATGCCTGCGTCGATGACAAGATCGACCTTGTCGCCCCAGCGCTCGTCAATCAGTTCGGGCGTGGTGAGGTACTCTATGTCGTCGGCTTCGTCGTAGGGTAACGAGGTGGTCATGAGCGGTGCTTCCAACAGGCGGCAAATCTCGCGCATCACCTCATTGTCGGGCACGCGGATGCCCACCTCCTTGCGTCCGCGGAAAATCTTCGGCAGGCGGTTGCTGGTGGGAAGCACAAAGGTGAAGGGACCGGGCAAGTTGCGTTTCATCAGCTTGAAGGCCTCGTTGTCCACCTTAGCGTATTCGCTGATGTGCTTCAGGTCGTAGCAGAGGATGGATAGGTTGTTCTTCTGCGGGTCGATGCCCTTGAGCTTGCAGATGCGCTCGACGGCACGCTCCTTCAGAGCATGGCAACAGATGGCATACACCGTGTCGGTGGGACATACCAGCAGGGCACCATCGTTCAACAACTGAACGATTTCGGCCATGTCGCGTGGCGAGTTGTTCTTTGCGTAGAGTTTCTTCAGCATAATGGGTTTTATAGGGGGATAGGGGCTATAGGAACTATCGATGCTATAGGCTCTATCGGTTTACAGTTTCTCTTTCTTGTCCAGCAGGCATTGTACGAGCACGGCATCCTTGTAGGTGCCGTCGGCCGTGGCCAGCCAATCCTTCAGGGGAAGGTGGCGGGTAAAGCCTTCGCTACGGAACATCTGCAGGCTGCCTTCGTTGTCGGCCGGAATGTAAGCCACCAACTGGTGCAGGTGCAAGTGGTGGGAAGCGTATGCACAGAGCATCTTCAACGCCTTACGGCCTACTCCTTTGCCTTGGTAGGCAGCCTGGATAATCATGCCTATTTCGGCTCTTCCGTGAAGAGGCTCATAGTTGGTCAGGTCAACACACCCAAGCACCTGTCCGTCGGTAGTGCGTTCCACCATCAGGCGTACCTGCTTGTCGGTGAAGATGTCGCCCGTCGCTTGTTCGAGGTATTGCCTGAGCATGAAGCGCGAATAGGGCACGGTGGTGCAACTGACCTCCCATACGGCGGGATTGTTCTCTATCTCGTACATCACCTCCAAGTCTTCCGGCTCGGTGGCACGCAAGCGCAATTCGTTGTCTGTCATATCTAATCAGCAAACTAAGGGACTGTTACTTTCTCTCTTCAAGGATGCAGGGCGAAGCATTTCGACCAGAAGACAAGCGTCTCGGTCTGCATCGAGTAGAGGCCCAGATGCATCTGTTCGTAGTCCTTCCGGGAGTGCTCGCGGCCGATGAAGGAGAGGATGTCGGAGTAGGCGAACATCTCCGTGTCGAACACAATGTAGTTGTACGGCTCCTTTCCCCGCTGTCCGGCAATCCGTTTCAGGGGCAGGGAGTGTTCCTCCTCATCGTGGGGATTAAGGGGGAGGGTGGTTGCTTTCAGGTGGTTCCTTTCACACAGTTCCTCCATCTGTTGGCACATCTCGGGGCTGCCCACCACCAGCATTCTGTAGCGTTCGGCATCGCTTACTTGGGAGTGCGAGAACAGGCGGTCGTACTGCCTCCAGAAGAACTCAAAACCTCCCATGATACAGATTCCCATGCGTACCATCCACGACATCCACCGCCGGTTGCGGAAGTGCTTGTCGTAGAAGATGAGCATGGCATTGTAGAAGTTACGGACATAGCGGAAGGAGGTCTTCTGTGTGCTCTCCCCCTTGTAGTGGATGATGGGGTACGGCAGGTAATAGTTGTGGTAGCCGGCCTTCAGCAGACGGTATGACAGGTCGATGTCCTCGCCATACATGAAGAAGGTTTCGTCCAACAGTCCCACTTCGTTCAGTGCTGAGCGGCGCAGCATCATGAAGGCGCCCGAAATGATCTCGATACGGTTCACTTCGTTCTCGTCGAGATAGCGCATGTAGTACTTGCCGAACACGCGCGATCGGGGGAAGAGCGAGCAGAGGCCGATCATCTTGTAGAACGAGGTCATCAGTGTCGGCACTCCACGGCGCGACTCCCAGGCGAAGTCACCATCCTCCTTCAGCATTTTCACCCCTAATCCGCCGGCATCGGGGTGGCTGTCCATAAAGGCCACACAGGCTTCCAGAACGTCCTCGCCCACCACCGTATCGGGGTTGAGCAGAAGCATGTATTCCGATCGTGACTCGCGGATGGCCTGGTTGTTGGCACGCGAGAAGCCCACGTTCTCCTTGTTGGCAATGAACTTCACCCACGGAAAGGCGGCCGACAGTTCGCCTACGGAGCCGTCGGTGGAGGCGTTGTCCACCACAATGACTTCGGCCGAAACGCCACGAATGGCTCTCTGCACGGAGTGAAGACACTGGCTGAGGTAGGCCTTCACGTTGTAGTTCACTATGACAACCGTCAGCTTCATGCCTCGTCGTCCAGGTTTAGTTCACTTCTGAGCCGTTCCTCGCCCGGCAGGCAGAAAAGGGTGGCCAGCAGGCCTACCAGTGCACACAGTCCGCCGATGCTGCTGAGGGTGGAGTGATAGACGGTGAGACCAATCATCACCACCACAGCTAACATTGCCAGACGGATTTCGCTCCAACGGAGGTAGGAGCGAAGGGCTTCGGGCAAAGGAAGCGGACGCACACGCTTCTCAAGAGCCATGCCGAACATCTTCAGCGACACGGGTATCAGACACAGGGTGAGCAGCACGGTAGCCGTCTGCAATACATAACACAAGCGGCCGTCGTGGGCCAAAGCGCCCTCTTCGACAATGCCGGTTCCGTTCATCAGAAACAGGCCGGCGGCCAACAGCCAGACGGCCACATATTCCGCCCACAGACGGCGGACTATACTCTTTATCTCCATACGTAATTATATTGTTTCTTTTCACTTGAAAGGCACGCGGGCCATGATGCTGCGCCCCAGCGTCACTTCGTCGGTATATTCCAGTTCGTCGCCCACCGAGATGCCCCGGGCAATGACGGAGGTCTTCACTCCCGTATGGGTCAGCTTGCGGTAGATGTAGAAGTTTGTGGTGTCGCCCTCCATTGTAGGGCTGAGAGCCAGAATGACTTCGGAGATACCTCCGGCTTCGACGCGTGACACCAGACTTTCAATCTGCAGATCGCCCGGACCCACTCCATCCATCGGCGAGATGACTCCGCCCAACACGTGGTAAAGGCCACGGAACTGTTGGGTGTTCTCTACGGCCATTACGTCGCGGACATTCTCGACGACGCACACCAACGAGCGGTCGCGCGAGGGAGAGGCGCAGACCTGACACACATCGGTGTCGGACAGGTTGTGACACACGCGGCAATACTTCACCTCGCGCCTCAGGGTGACTAACGAGTTGCTGAAGCCTTCGACCATGGCCGTGTCCTGACGGAGCAGGTGCAACACCAGCCGCATGGCCGTCTTGCGCCCGATGCCCGGCAGTTTGGCAAACTCGCTCACTGCCTTCTCCAAGAGTACCGAAGGATATTGTTGGTTCATACCTTATATATAAATAAGGTGCAAAGATAACGCAAAGCAGGCGGAGCACCAAACAAAATCCCCCTTTTTTACTTTTTATCCCAAACTTAGCCCCCATTTCAGCC
>CAZDAN010000088.1:0-2647 GCA_964503565.1 uncultured Bacteroides sp. | reverse complement strand
GAGACACAGGTGGGTCTTTGACCGAGACACAGGTGTGTCTCTGAGCAAGACACAGGTGTGTCTTTTTCACCCCCTCTGCGGAGGGTAAAAGAAAGCCTCTGCTGAGACCCTAAAAGTGTCCCGGCAGAGGCGTTGTAGAGAGGGGCAGTTGGGTTGCTTTAGAGCGTGATTCCCTGGAACTTACCGTTCGCGCGGAGGATGTGACGCAAGGCACTGGCCAGCTCCTCAGACTCCTGCAGGAGGTTGAGGTAAACGAGAGAAATCTCGATGCTTCCCTCCTGTCCGTCGTGCACACGTTCGCTCTGCAAGCGGCGCAGGCGTGAGAACTCGCGCTTCAGGTCGCTGCACTCCTGACGGATGTTGTCCACGTCGTCGTAGATGCCGGTGGCAATGGCATTCTCGGCACGGGTCATCAGCACAAGCAGGGTGTCGCGGGCGGGCAAGAACTCCTTGACACATACGGCGGGCAGGGGCTGGAAGTGGTTGTCAACGTGCTCCAAGCAAGGCTCGCCCATGCGTTTGAGACAGTAGAGCATCTGCTCGCTGCTGTTGCTGCCAAGGTGGAACCAGGTGTTCTTCTCCATGGCCTGAATCTTGTCAATCTTGCGGATGCCAATCAGCTCGCGACGGCGCAGTCGCTTGTACTGCTTGCGCTCTTCCTCCACCTTGGAGAGTGACTTGCGCAGGGTGCGCAGATTCTCCTGAATCAGTCCGTCGGTGATATGTCCGTAGTTCTTCACGGCAAAGTCGATGCCGCCGCTCAGGTTCTGCTTCACGTGGCGGCTGAGCAGCTGCCAGGCCTCTTCCTTGTCGCGGGTGCTCTGGAGGCGCTTGAAGAGGTCATCTTCTGCCACTTCCTGCTGCTTCTTGCGATAGGCGATGTTGCTGCGGACCAACAGGAAGATGGCCAAAGCAATCATAGCCCCCATGGCAATGAAACCACCGTAGTACATAATCAGTGTCACCAAGGCGGCAAGCACAAAGGCCACACCGGCGGTGAGGAACCATCCGCCAATCACACTGAGAGTGCCGGTAATACGGAATACGGCGCTTTCGCGAGTCCAGGCACGGTCGGCCAACGAAGTACCCATAGCCACCATGAAGGTAACGTAAGTGGTAGAAAGGGGGAGTTTCAATGAGGTGCCCAAGGCAATGAGCAAACCTGCCAAAACAAGGTTGACAGAGGCACGAACGAGGTCGAAAGCGGCTCCATCGGCCATGATGGCCTCATCTTTGTTGAAGCGGCTGTCAATCCATGTACGCACGTTCTGAGGTACCAACTTCACCACGGCAGCCACACCATTGGTGGTCGAACGCACAATGCTACGCGCCACGGCTGACGAACCGAACATCTCCTCGCCCTCGTCCTGACGGCTCAGGTTGACAGAGGTCTTGATAACGTTCTGTGCCTTCTTGCTGGTGGCCAGCGAGACAACCATAATCAGGCCGGCGGCAATGAGAAAGAAGATAGGAGTCTTGGCCGGGCCGTTGAGCGACTCCATCAGGAATGCGTCGGGCTGACCTTGTCCGTTGGCTACATAGTCGAAATAGGCATCATAGCCGGCAAGGGGCACACCGATGAAGTTCACCAGGTCGTTGCCCGCAAAGGCCATGGCAAGGGCGAAGGTTCCCATCAGTACGATTACCTTGAAGACGTTCACCTTGCACCAGTGGAGAATCTGCATCAGCACGGTGAAGCCCACGAAGCAGTATCCCACAATTATCCATGTGTTCTCATTTACCCACGCCTTGTTTTCTGCCGTCATGAACGAAGAGTCCTTCAGCCCCTTGATAAGCATGAAGTAGATGATGGCTGTGGCAGCCACGCCGCCGAAGAGGCCGATTGTCCACTTTAAGCGGGGCTTGTAGTTGAAAGTGAAGACGATACGCGAAAGCCACTGTACCAGTGTTCCGAAAAAGAAGGCAATGGCCACACTGAGGAAGATGGCGAAGATGACGGAGAGCGCCTTCTCGGTGTTGAGCAGGTCGTCGAAGCCGAGCATCCCGGTCTCGTCGGCTGCCAACTTGATGAGAGCCAGCACAAAGGTTCCTCCCAACAGCTCGAACACCATCGACACTGTGGTGGAGGTGGGCATACCCAGTGTGTTGAACACGTCGAGCAGTACCACATCGGTAACCATCACGGCCAGGAAGATGCACATGAGATCGTTGAAATAGAACTGCTCGGGTCGGAAGATGCCGTGACGGGCAATGTCCATCATACCGTTACTCATGGCGGCTCCACAGAATACTCCGATAGCAGCGATGAGGATAATGGTCTTTACCTTGGCAGCCTTGGCTCCTACGGCCGAGTTGAGGAAATTGACGGCGTCGTTGCTCACACCTACACTGAGGTCGAACACAGCGAGCACGAACAGGAAGATGATAATTCCCAAATAGATTGTTTCCATACAGCTTGTTTTGTTAATAGGTTATTAAGTTCTGGGTGCAAAAGTATGGCATTATTGTCTCATAGGTGTTACAAGGATGTTACAAAACGGTTACAAAATATCCTTCTTTGCGAAAAAGAGGCGGGAGAAGTGGAGGCGATTAAGAAAAAAGGCGCTATCTTTGCCCCGAGAAACAATCAATAGTATGACTGACAGACGAATCCTTGTGGTGGACGACGAAGAGGACCTTTGCGAAA
>CAZDAN010000087.1:0-8317 GCA_964503565.1 uncultured Bacteroides sp. | reverse complement strand
CCATTCGCGCTTGCCATCGGTGTGTACACCCTCCACCTTCACCACGGTGCGCACGTGGTCGGTGCGCTCGATGTCGCATGCCTTTATCCGGCTCTCAAAATTTCCCTGCCTGAAAGTTTTTTCTCCCCCGTTGGAAAAAAATATTTCTCTCGTCTGGCAAATAAGACGCGCTTTTCCGGCCACCTTCGTACCTTTATATATAAGGCTGTCGAAGAGGCTTCCGCCCTCGCGGCTGATGTGGGCGGTCAGAGGACCGGTAGTAATTATGAATTTTGAATCCTGAATGATGAGGGAGGGAGATGCGTTAGCTTTCTTTTTGATTTTCTTCCTCTTGAAATCAATGCTGAGGCGCAAACTATCCGTATTTTTGGGCACTACGGTGGCAAAAGCTCCCCACTTGACCGAGCCGTCGGGCCAATAGGCAAGTGGCCAGAAGTCGTGAGCAAGGGTACTGTCCTTAGCTGTTAGTGAAAATAGGGAATAAGGTTGCACACTTCCTGGCTCGAAGGGCACTCCCCATGTGTTCGGCGTGTTCGTCTCAGGGGTGTTGCCTATCCATCGGAGGGTGATGTGGCGCGGTTGCTTTTCGATGGGGGTACACGTGTAGCGGAAGTTAGCGATGCGTGTGCGCGAGAGGGTGGTGCGGAAACCAAACCATCCCTCGGTGAGCGGACGTGCGTCGCGGAAATCCACCAGTTGCTCGCCATCGATGGTGTAGGTCACCCTTCCGTCGCGGCTCTCAAGGCGGATATGATACCACTTGTTCGGCTTCAGCAGGTGAGCCTCGTCGGTGTATTCCTTCAGGATGGCCGGCCGTTTCTCCTTGTCGGTGATAGCCTCCTCGTCGCCATCGTATCGGCGGAAGCGCGTGGTTGTGTTGTGGTTGCCTCCGAAGCCCACGTAATAGAGTTGCATCGAGTAGCTTCGCACGAAGATGCCGCTTCGCCACGCCATGCGCTTTTTCAAGTTATCGGGATGCTTGGGGTCGCTGGCCATCCAGAAGCAGTTGAGGTCACTCAATCGGTCTTCGGGCCGTCCCTCGTCCATCACGCAAGCATCGTACTCAATCACTACGTTTCCCTTCATCGGCTCCTTGCGCCACAGAGTCAGTCCTTTTGGCGAGACAATCTCCAATGTGTCACCCAAATGTGTTACCCGATAGTCGGTTGCTTCGGATTCTATCATCCAATATTTTTTTAAGTTCCGTTGGTCAAGCCCCGATACGGTCTCTTGTGCAGCAACTTTGGTATTCGTTGCTAATAGGCAGATACAGAGTGCTATAAATCCGAAAATAATTCTTTTCATGGTCAATATTCTAAAAAACGCGGGTAAAGTTCGGTAAAAAAGAGCAAACTCCCAAATTTTCCGACAGAAAAGAGTGAAGCTAAAAATATCCTCTGAGGTCTGTTTCCTACTATTAAGGATGGGTGTCTCCTTTTTGAAGAAACAATAATTCCTCCATAAAGTATGCGCATTACCTTATGGAGGAACTTTTGTTTCTCAATTAGGATAAGCTTATATTATTCCAGTGTTTCGCCATTCTTGGCTTTTTCGATGAGGGCGTTGCCTTTGGTTTCAGCCTCTTCGATAAGGCGATCTGCTTGTTTCTTGGCTTCGCTGACAACGGCTTCACCGGTTTTCTCAGCAGCCAACTTCTTCAAAACATTGTCTCCGGCCTTGTTCACAAGATTTTCTTTCTGCTTTTCGGCCTCTTTTATCAGCCGGTCGGCCGCTTGTCTGGCTGCACTCACAAGAGCCTCCTTCTGCTTTTCTGCATTACTGAGGTCAATACCCAATTTGTCGCCAACGGTTTCAAGAGCCTTGTTCGTGGCTACCGTAGCAGCTTGCTTGGCCATACTCTTGGTATCTACTGATACTTTCGGCGAAGTGAATTTGCCATAAATTTTCAGGTCAATTGTGGCAAGCGATGCAATACTTCCGGCCGATTCAGGTAACTTCAGCTTACCTGTATAGTCAATCGTTTGGTCAAGTCCGGTAGAACCGCTGAGGTTGAGGTTCATGTTGCCAACCTTGATGTCGAACGGTTTAGTGTTGACACGACCGTCCTTGATGGTGAAATCGATTTTCATGTCTTTCACACTGAGGTTCTTCAGTGCAGAGTAGTTGGTAGCTTCGGCTATCTTGTCGAGGACAGTTACACCCGAAAGGTTAAGATTCTTGGTGCTGAGACTTCCACTACCGTTGGTAGTGCTGAAGACGGGCGACATCACACTGTCGAGTCGTGTGTCAATCTGCATCTTTCCTGAGAAATTGCCTTTGAGATTCTCGAAAATGGGAGCCATCTTCTGAACCAGGTCCAATTCCTTGAAAGTTTGCGAAAAGGAAAGCTCGTTCATGGCAAATGATGCATTCAAATCGGGATGAGTTTCACTCTTTGCGGTAGAATAGGCACCGTTCATCACTACGCTACCGCCCAAAGTGTTCATGGAGAGGTTTTTCATGTCCACAGCACCGTCCTTAACAAGCAATTTGCCGTTGAGATCCTTAATGGTTATCTTGTCAAACAGGATTTCAGCCATGCTCACATTCATATTGAAGTCAATGTTTTGGGGCACCACGATGACACCCGCAGCCCCGGTGTTGGCCACAGTAGAAGTGTCGGCCGCTGCTGCAATGACGGTGTCTCCCTCGGCGGTCATGAAGTCGTTCAGATTGAAATGGTTACTATGTACGTTAAGTTGTCCTTTCAATGTCTTACCTTTCAGGGCAAAGGCCATGTAATTTTCAAATCGGCAATCGGCGGTGATGTCGTTTTGTCCGATGTGTACGGTGGTTTCACTCAGATTGAGATATTTCGGCGTGAAGGCAAAGGTTGACTTCTCAATAGAGATGTCGGGCATATTCTCCATCTTCAATAGCATTTCGCTCAGGTTGATACTGCCTGTGGCATTGAACTTGTTATACATTTCCTTATCTATATAGGAAAGGCGTCCACCTAAGTCCATGTCTGCTTTGACTACACCGTTCAGGCTCATATCCTCCAACGGATACACGTTTTTAATCTGTCCCAAATCCAATGTTCCATTTGCTGTCAAGTTGAAATCCGGATCGCTGATGGGAGTCTTTACTTGAGCTGTTACTGCAAACGGTTTCCCCAACATGTTCAAACTGAATTGATTTACGTCAACCTCCGTCATATCTAATGCTCCGCCGGGATTCTTCACCGAGGCATTCACCTGAATGGCATCTACACCGGCAGGCAGAGCCGGATAGCGGAACGAACCGTTCTTCACAGTCATGTTGGCTTCGAATTGGGGGAGAATGCTGTCGCCCACAATTTCACCTTTGGCAAAGGCTTGGAGGCTTACCACTCCTTCGGCTTTCAGCGTCTCAAAATCCTTGGCATAAATAGCAGGGATGAGCGAAAGAATCTCTTTAAAATTGATATCCGATGTGTTCAGCTTCAAATCCATAGCTATCGGTGCGTCAGCGGGCATAGATACCCATCCATCGATACCAGCTTTGATGGCATTCAATGCAATAGAGTTTTCCTTAAGAGTAAATCTGCTGTTTCCCAAATCGGCATCTACATTAAGGTTGGCTGCAATGCGAGCCTTGCTCAAAAAGGGTACACCGTCCATTTTGAAAGTAAGAGACTGAATAAGAGCGTCCAAGTCAAGGGACGTGTTATCGGCGGTCATGTCACCTGAGCAAGTGGCGTTGAATCCTTGAATGTCGGCATACATGTGACTCTGACGGTCGTCGTAGATGATATGGAGATTCTCGATACTCAGTTTTTGTAACAGTATGCGGAAAGAGTTTGCCGAAGCGGGTTCTTCCTCCTCTATGGAAGTCGTGTCTGCTTTCATCACATCCCAATTGGGACGCCCGTCTTCCAATACGATAGCCTTTACTTTAGTATCGGCCAGCAACACCTTTGAGATGTCAAAACCGCTGTCACCGAAGAGTGACATTACGTCCACTGCTACTTGAGCTTCACCTGCGTAAACCAGTGTGTCGTTTTCAAAGTCATTGATACCTTTCATCCAAAAGCCTTCGATACCCACGGAAGCCTTAGGGAATTCTTTGAACAGACTGATGTTTAGTCCATCAAAGCCGAACTTGGCGTTCAGCATCTTGTTTCCTTCTGAGATTACCATCTCTTTAATCTTTCCTTGGAAGGCAAACGGAAGGATGAACATAAGAATCAGGATACATGCGAGGATGATTCCTGCAATTTTCGCAATCTTTTTCATGCGTTGTTGTTTTAAAAGTTTTTTGTTTGGTTTGTTTTTATTCTCTCTTTTTTTACACTTTTCCTTTTTCTTCTTTGAGGCGTTTGGCTATCTCCCAATGCAGGGCTGCCTCGTCCTCTTTCTTTAGAATGTACAGGGCATCACCGAACAATTGGTGGGCCTTGGCATGTGTGGGTTTCAGCGTCGTGGCTTTATCCAAATCTGCACACGCTTCGGCTGGCCGTTTCATGGCCAAGTATGTCTTGCCTCGGTTGTACACAGCCTTGAACAGTGTGGGGCTCAGTCCAATGGCTTCATTGAAACACCTGATGGCCGCTTCGTAGTCGTGCTCATTATGTAGTGTCACTCCCTTACGCACCAACACTTCAGTGTGGTGGGGATAGAGCTTCAGCGCCTTGTCGTAGTTGGCTAATGCTGCGCGGTTGTCGTGTGCTTGGGTGATACACTCGTTGCCCAAGCGCAGATATTCGTCGGCATACGTTTTCAATTCCTCCTGCATCTGACGCATCTCCTCTTTCAGTTGCGTGTTCTCTGTTTTCAGTCGGTTGATGATGCCCAACTTCCGGCGTATCAAGCGGCGCACGTTCGGCTTTTCGATGTCGTAACGCGAGTGGATGGCTTTGAAAAACTCATCCAAGAACTCGGCAAACTCGCCCTTGTTGAAGTGGTTCACGGCAGCGGCATATTGCACATCGGCTTGTGCCTGCTTCAATGCACGGTCAATGGATTGGCGATTGTTGAAGGTCTCGGCGAATTGTACAATTTCCGGGCGGACGAATATGTCACTCCGCGTGATTTCGCGTTTCAATCGGATGCCGTCAAGCGAAGTGCAACGGCTCAGTGCCACGTAGGTCTGTCCGCCAGCAAATACTCCGCCAGTAAAGTCGATGACGGCACGACTGAACGTTAGTCCCTGACTTTTATGAACGGTGATGGCCCATGCCAGTCGGATAGGGAATTGGGTAAAAGTGCCCAGTACTTCTTCCTCAATCTTCTTTTCCTTTTCGTTGTAGTGGTAGCGTACATTGCTCCACAGAGCCTGCTCCACGTCATATTCGCAGCCTTCTTCGGTGATGATGTGTACCAATTTGCCGTTTAGGTCTATGCCCGAAACGGTACCCAAGGTTCCATTCACCCACCGTTTTTCCATATCATTCTTTACAAAGATCACTTGTGCCCCCGGTTTCAGCTCCAGTCTCATAGAGGTGGGGAGGCTACTTTCTGGAAATTCTCCCTCAATCTGTCCGGTCAGGCAGACGGGGTCACCCGGCAATTCGTTCAAACGTTGCTCGTTGATGAAGTCCACACTGTCGCGTCTGGTGGCCAGCGTGATGTAGAGGTCGTCCTTTGTGTCGTATGTGCCTCCTACACGGGTATTCAGCAGTTGCAGTTCGGCTGCTCCGGCTGTATTGGTTCGTATGCGGTCAAGCACATTGATGAAGATCTTGTCGTTCTGCCTGTACACCTTCTTCAGTTCGATGCTCACCAACTCCATCTCGCGGAAGACCCGTGCCGAGAAGAAGTAGGGATTTGGATAGAAGCGGTTCAGAATCTCACGTTCGTCACTTTTCACCACTGGCTCCAACTGATAAGCATCGCCCACCAATAGGATTTGTTTTCCCCCGAAAGGTTCACGCAGGTTTTGCGTGTAGATACGCAACACCTTGTCGATGAAATCTATGATGTCTGCCCTTACCATGGAAATCTCATCAATAATGATAAGCTCCACTTCTTTCAGCAGCTTGATTTGCGACGACGAATAGCGTAGCGTGTCCCTGATTTGTTTGGGTGAAAACTGTGGGTCGTCGGGCAACAGCGGATGAAAGGGCAATTTGAAGAAACTGTGCATTGTGCTGCCTCCGGCGTTAATGGCCGCAATGCCTGTAGGAGCCAGCACCACGTGCTTCTTCTTTGTTTGGTGGCACACATAACGCAGAAAAGTGGACTTACCCGTACCGGCCTTTCCCGTTAGGAACACCGAGTTGCGGGTGTATTGAATCAAGCGTAGCGCATCTTGAAACTCCGCATTGTCCGTGTCTATGTGTCCCTCCTGTTTCATACTTATGCAAATTACTTGCAAAAATAGAAAACATTGAACTTTTAACAAAGGAAAAACCTCGAAAATATTCTTTGGAGATTTTCACATTCCGAATATTAACATTTATTATTGTCTTCGATGCAGAAAATGTAAGGCCGACATTGCACTTTGCTCCCTTTTGTCCGGGGCTTATCCCAATATCTGACGCTCCAACTCGTCGGCCGTATCAACAAGATGGGTCGGCGTATGCTGCACCAGTTCCTCCCGTGGACGGAATCCCCAAGTGACTCCTATGCTCTCTACTTCAGCGTTGAGTGCTGTCTGCATATCTACTCCCGAATCACCGATGTAGATGACCTCTTCCTTCTTGACGGGGACGAGAGCAAGAATATCTTCCACCACCTGCGGATGAGGCTTGATGGGAACTCCTTCGCGTTGGCCGAAGACGGCAGCAAAGCGGATGGTGGGGAAGTAATGGCTTATTAGTTTCTGTGTGGCCCGATGGTATTTGTTGGAGGCTACGGCTAACTCCACTCCCGCTGCTTGTAAGTGCTCCAGCAGTTGGGGGATGCCGGGATAGGGGGCACTCAAGTCGGCATTATGTTCGTCGTAATAGGGGAGGAAGTGGGCGCGGATGCGTAGTACATTCTCCTCAGTGCGTGCCTCGGCGGGCAGGGCTCGTTCAAACAGTTTGTTGATTCCGTTGCCGACAAAAAATGGGTATTCCTCCACCGGATGGGTAGGAAAGCCACAGGCCTCCAGCGCCTGATTGGTGCTGGTGGCCAGGTCGGATATGGTGTTCAGCAGCGTTCCGTCGAGGTCAAAGATAACGAGCCTTTTCATTGCTTTATCTCTATCTTGCACGGGTGCTCCAACTCCTTTTTCCATTGTTTCATGTAGTCAAACCACTCTTCGGCACTCTTGAATCCGAAGGTTTCGCGCAACGAAGCGAAGGAGAGGTGGTAAGTGAAGTCCTTCTTTCCCTTTGCACCTACGGTATATACAAGGTTATCGGTGACGGGCTGTTCTTCCTTTATATATTTAGTAGGAATGCACACGGCCAGTCCCACGGTTTCCAGTTTGCGACCGATGGTGTCGTTGGCTCCGGCAGGCCAATCGGTACCCCAGCAACCTGTCAGGCCTTTGTGGTCGGAGTAGTGTTTGGAGTCCTTCACGTTGATGACACCTGCGCAGAAGGTTTCGTCCTTCAGCGGCTCGTCAAAGGATACCTCCACCCGCACGTCGCGGTGTCCGCCGTAGAGGATGTAACGGGTTGTCATGGTGAGGGTGCTTCCCTGGTATTTCCAATCGGCATCGATGACATCCACCACGGTACGCAGGGGGCCATACGCGCGGATGCATTCGGTGCGCAGGGCGGGTATGATGTGGGCAGGCTTGCCCTCTTCCCATCCTTTCAGGGTGCCGCCTCCGCAGGTGCTGCCCACCCACAGGACATCGTCGCCATAGCCTTTGGCCTTGTGCTCGTCGGTGGGGTAGAAGAGGGTTTCGGCAATCTCCAGTCCCTTGCGGCTCTTGCCGTAGGTGTCCACCGTCTGTCGTTTGTCAAAGTAGATGCGATAGGCCACCAACTCCGATTCAAAGGCTGGCCCGTGGTGGTGCAGTGCGTTGTACACATCGCTTTCGCCCGGTACGCTCAACGATTGTATCTTGGGGTATTTCTTCTTTTTGTCACTCAGCATCATCTGGGCATAGACACGGGCTGGATAGGTTTTGTCGCTCTTGTCAGCCGACAGGGTGATACGAAGGGTGCGTTTACCTTTGGCCGGCATGTCAATCAGCAGGGCCAGCTCGTCGGTGCGGCCATCGCCGTCGAGGTCGTCCAGCTGATAAGGAATTTCGGTGCTTCCGTCCATCACCGTGGCCGACTGCACGTCAAATCCCGGGTTCACTTCGTTCAGGTTCAGCACGACGGGTTCGTAGGTCTTGGCCTCTTTCCACGTGTTGCTCACGGTCAGGGTCAGCTCTTTTTCTTGAGCTTGCAGGGCTGATGTTGTGCCCATTGCCAGGAAAATGGTGGCAAAAAGTTGCATTTTTCTCATCT
>CAZDAN010000086.1:0-8466 GCA_964503565.1 uncultured Bacteroides sp. | reverse complement strand
AAGAAGTACTTGGTACGATCGAAGAAGAATACAACAAGCACCCCGAATTTGACAAAGCAAACTTGATTGAACGCCTCTGCATCCCCGACCGCGTGTTCCAGTTCCGTGTGACATGGGCAGATGACAAAGGCGACATCCACACCAATATGGGTTATCGCGTGCAACACAACAACGCCATCGGCCCCTACAAGGGCGGTATCCGTTTCCACTCATCAGTAAACCTCGGAATCTTGAAGTTCTTGGCCTTCGAGCAGACTTTCAAGAACTCGTTGACTACCCTTCCTATGGGTGGCGGTAAGGGAGGTTCCGACTTCTCTCCGCGTGGAAAGAGCAACGCCGAGGTGATGCGTTTCTGTCAGGCTTTCATGCTGGAGTTGTGGCGTCATGTCGGCCCCGACATGGACATCCCCGCCGGTGACATCGGTGTAGGCGGACGCGAGGTGGGCTACATGTTCGGCATGTACAAGAAGCTGACCCGCGAGTTCACTGGAACCTTCACAGGTAAGGGTCGCGAGTTCGGTGGTTCACTCATCCGCCCCGAAGCAACAGGTTACGGAAACGTTTACTTCCTGATGGAGATGCTGAAGACCAAAGGCATAGACCTCAAAGGCAAGACCGTGCTCATCTCCGGTTCAGGAAACGTGGCTCAGTACACAGCCGAGAAAGTGCTTCAATTGGGCGGAAAGGTGCTCACCATGAGCGATTCTGACGGTTACGTATATGACCCCGACGGAATCGACCGCGAAAAGCTCGATTACATCATGGAACTGAAGAACCTCTACCGTGGACGTATCCGCGAATATGCCGAAAAGTACAATGTGAAATATGTGGAAGGTGCCAAGCCTTGGGGCGAAAAGGCCGACATCGCTCTGCCCTCAGCCACTCAGAACGAGTTGAACGGCGAGCATGCCAAACAGTTGGTGGCCAACGGTGTCATCGCTGTATCAGAAGGTGCAAACATGCCCTCTACCCCCGAAGCTATCAAGATTTTCCAGGATGCCAAGATTCTCTATGCACCGGGTAAGGCAGCCAATGCCGGTGGTGTGTCAGTATCGGGTCTGGAAATGAGCCAGAACTCTGAGCGTCTCTCATGGAGCAGCGAGGAGGTGGACAACAAGCTCCACTACATCATGGAGAACATCCACGAAAATTGTGTGAAGTACGGTACCGAAGAGGACGGCTACGTGAACTACGTGAAGGGTGCCAACATCGCCGGTTTCATGAAGGTGGCCAAGGCCATGATGGCACAAGGTATTGTGTAAGACTCCTTTTTTTTACACCATAGTGATTTAATTGTGAACCTGCGCCTCTCTGTGAAAGAGAGGTGCAGGTATTTTTTTCAGTTTTTCCTCTTTTTGTCTTTTTTCCAACCCTTTATCCTTTACTCCACATACAGCACCAATCCCTTGAGGTATTCGCCTTCGGGATGATAGATGTTTACAGGATGGTCGGCCGGCTGGGTCAATTGGTGGAGGATGCGCACACTGCGTCCGCTCATGGCGGCGGCGGTGAAGACGGCGGTGCGGAAGTTGTCCTTCGTCACCACTTGCGAACACGAGAAGGTGAAGAGGATGCCTCCGGGCTTGATTTTCTCAAACGCCTTGGCATTGAGCTTGCGGTATCCCTGGAGAGCGTTGCGAAGGGCATCCTTGTGCTTGGCAAAGGCGGGAGGGTCGAGGATGATGAGGTCGTACTGGTCGCCCATGCGGTCGAGATACTTGAAGGCATCTTCGGCGTAGGCAGTGTGGCGCGGGTCGCCGGGGAAGTTCAGCTCGACGTTCTTGTTGGTGAGGTCGATGGCTTTGGCCGAACTATCGACGGAGTGGACGAGCTTGGCGCCTCCGCGCATGGCGTAGAAGGAGAATCCGCCGGTGTAGCAGAACATGTTGAGCACCGAGCGGTCTTTAGAATATCTTTCCAACAGAGCGCGATTCTCACGTTGGTCGACAAAGAAGCCAGTCTTCTGTCCCTTGAGCCAATCGACGTGGAAGTTGAGGCCGTTCTCCATGGCCACGTTGTCGGCACTTCCGCCAAGGATGAAGCCATTCTCTTGTCCGAGGTCGGCTTTGAAGGGGAGGGTTGTTTCTGACTTGTAGTAGATGTTTTCCACCACACCCTTCATCACATCGGCCAAGGCGCGGGCAATCTCGTGGCGATAGACGTGCATACCCACGGAGTGGGCCTGCACCACGGCGGTACGGCCATAGACGTCGATGACAAGGCCGGGCAGATTGTCGCCCTCGCCATGCACGAGGCGGTAGGTGTTGTTTTGCGGATTGCCGGCCACGCCGATGGCGCGACGCATGTCGTAGGCGATGGCGAGCCGACGATGCCAGAAGGCTTCGTCAACGGGTTCATCGACAAAGGAGAGCACGCGCACGGCAATGCTTCCTATCTGATAATGGCCAATGGCGATGAATTGGCGCTCGGCGGTGACAACGCGTACCACTTCGCCCTCTTCGGGGTCACCTTCGATATGGTGTATGGCACCCGAGAATACCCACGGGTGAAAACGCTTGAGGGATTCCTCTTTTCCTTTCTTTAAATATACTGTATTCATAGTTTCTTAATTTTTATCAGCCTCTCCCCAACCCTTCCCCAAAAGGGAGGGGATTGAGCATGTAGGGCTATCTTTAAGTCCCCCTTTTGGAAGGGGGGGGAGTCAGAGGGGGCTTGCTTCCACCGGTGCAGGAATCACCTCGTAGTTACCCGTGGCCTTCAGTTCCTCGATGCGGTCGTAAATCTTCAAGCAGGCCCATGCGTCGATAGCGGCGTATGCTTTTTGTGCATCGTTCAACACATCGACTTCCCAGTTGGTAAGACGCTGGCGCTTGGAGATTTTCATCCCGAAGAGATTGGCGTAAATCTTCTGAAGGCTCATGTCGCGGATGCCCACCTGACCGACCATATTTTGCAGGTCGATGAAATTGTTGCTGGGAAACTCTCCCACCTGATGCAGCATGTGAATGTCGTCCTTCAGCGAAAGGCCTACCTTCGCCAGCGTAGGGTGGCTGAGCAGGCGCACGACGGAGGGGCACATGCCTATCATGTTGAGACGGAAGAGAAAACAGGTGTCATAAGTGGACACCTGTAACAGGGCCACTTTGTGTATGACTCCGCGCTTGAACGAGGGACGTGTCTCGGTGTCGATGCCCACCATCGGTTGGGTAAGCAGGTAGTTGACGGCCTTCTCAGCCTCCAGTTCTGTCTGTATCACGATGATACGTCCGTCGAAGGTCACCACCTCCATCTCTGCCACTTCAGCTTTGTCTATTTTTTCTTTAATGTAAATCATCAGCTGTTTCAATTGATATTTCGGCCACTGTTGTCACATGACTCGGCCACTCTTATCCCAAGGATGAGCCAGCCTTATCCCAAGGCTGAGCATGGATTATCCCAAGGCTAAGGTTTATTAAGCATTGTCATCGTCATCGTCGTCGGCCTCCTCGTCATCGGGTGAGGGATTGAACTTCACCGAGTGAAGGGCGCGCATGGTGTTCACCAACGTCTGTCCCCAATAAAGCGAGAAATTGTCGCGGCAAATGGCCAGCGAATCGTGCATCGTCTCGTCGAAGCCGAGTTGGAAGACACTGACGAAATTCTTGATATCCTGATAGATGTCGGCCAGGTCTTCGGATATGCATCGCGTAATGGGCGTGTCGCTATAGCGCATGTCCTGCATGAAGACCTCCAGGTAGTCGTCCTTGTCGGCCATGAGGGCAGAAAGGGAGTAGCGGAGCACCTCATAATCGTCCTCGGAGACGAAGGTTTCCGGTTCGTTGTCGCCCATCACTTCACACTCGGGCAACATGGAGGCCTTGATGTAGAGCAAAGGCAGAATCTTCAGGATGGTGTCCACAAACTCCTTGCGCCCAAGCGACTCGGCACGCTCCAGATAGGCACAAAACTCGGCAGCTACGGTGACGAACTCCACCGTGTTGCGGCTGAAGATGACTTGTTCTTTATTTTCCATGAATGACAAATTAAGGTGCAAAGGTAATTAAAAAAGAGATTAAAAAGGTGATAATTCCCAAAATTCGTATTAAATTTGCAACCGAATAGACAATCAACCGTACACATGGCAAAGAAAACTAAGGAAAAAGCCTCTGCGAAAGCCACCACAAAGCCTGTCGTAGAGGAGAAGAAAGACAATATATTCAAAAACATCTTCGGCTCTGTCAAGAACGAAATCGGACAATTCATCGTGGGTCTTGTGCTGGCGCTGATAGCTTTCTACATGCTCATCGCCTTCCTCTCGTTCTTCACCACCGGTGCGGCCGACCAGAGCATATTGGAGAATCCCACATCGGCCGACCTGGGCGTGGATAATGAGATAAAGAACTCCACCGGTGCCATCGGCGCACAGATGGCCAATTACCTGATAAACGGATGTTTCGGCATTTCATCGTTCTTCATCGTCATCTTCATCGGCGTGGCCGGATTGAAGCTGATGAAGGCCTATCGGGTGAAGCTGACAAAGTGGTTCGTCTGTTGTGCATTGATGCTGATATGGTTCTCCATTGCATTGGGATTCCTTTGCGGCACATCGTTTGCCGACAGCCACATCATCCCCGGCGGACTCCACGGCTACAACGTGAGCCATTGGCTGACCTCGCAAATCGGCGCACCGGGCGTATGGCTCCTCCTGCTGGTCACGGCCATCCTCTTTGCCATCTATCTGAGCCGCGAGACCATCAACCTCATCCGCAAGATGCTGCACCCGAACATCCCACTCGACAAACTCAGACGCCACAAGGATTCCTCCCCCACGGAAGAAGAAAATCTTTCAGGTGAGGGAGAAAATAAGGAGAAGGAAACTACCTCTGAAGGCGAAGGGGAAGCCACCGTTATCGACTTGGATATAGAAACGCCCACCACCACCCTTGAGGAGGAGATGAGCAGCACCCCCGTGGTGGAAGAGGAGGTGCCCGTGGTGGAAGAGGAAATCCCCATCGTGGTGAAAAACGAAGAAGAATTGTCTTCTAAGAAAGAAAACGAAGAAGAAGAGAAAGAGATGGAAATGGAGGTCGATATACCCGAAGAAGAGGAGAAAAGCAAGGAAATGGAGCCTTACAACCCGAAACTCGACTTGGAGAACTACCACTACCCTACCCTCGACTTGTTGAAGAAATACGAAAACAATGCCCCCACGGTGACTCCTGAAGAATTGAATGCCAACAAGAACCGCATCATCGAGGTGTTGCGCAACTTCGGTGTGGAGATTGCTTCAATCAAGGCCACCGTAGGCCCCACCATCACCCTCTACGAAATCACTCCTGCGCCGGGCGTGCGCATTGCCAAGATACGCAACTTGGAGAACGACATCGCCCTGAGCCTGGCCGCATTGGGAATCCGCATCATTGCTCCCATCCCCGGCAAAGGAACCATCGGTATCGAAGTGCCCAACAAAACCAAGCGCATCGTATCCATGGAGAGCATCCTCACCAGCAAGAAGTATCAGGAAAGCGACATGGAGTTGCCCGTGGCCGTGGGAAAGACCATCAGCAACGAAGTCTATATGTTCGACCTTGCCAAGGCGCCTCACCTCCTTGTGGCCGGTGCCACGGGTATGGGTAAGTCGGTGGGACTGAACGCCATAGTCACCTCCCTGCTCTACAAGAAGCATCCGGCCGAACTGAAGTTCGTCATCATCGACCCGAAGAAGGTGGAGTTCAGCATCTATGCCCCCATCGAAAACCACTTCCTGGCCAAAGTGCCCGATAGCGGCGATGCCATCATCACCGATGTGGATAAGGTGGTGCAGACACTGAACTCGCTCTGCGTGGAGATGGACACCCGATACGACCTGCTGAAGAGTGCCGGCGCACGAAATATCATTGAATACAACGAGAAGTTCATCAACCGCCGTCTCAATCCTGAAAAAGGACACAAATACCTGCCTTACATCGTGGTCATCGTGGACGAGTTCGGCGACCTCATCATGACGGCCGGACGCGAAGTGGAGCTTCCCATCGCCCGCATCGCCCAGCTGGCTCGTGCCGTGGGCATCCACATGATTATCGCCACCCAACGTCCGACGACGAACATCATCACAGGTACCATCAAGGCCAACTTCCCCGCACGTATGGCCTTCCGCACCTCGTCGATGATCGACTCGCGCACCATCCTCGACCGACCGGGAGCCAACCAGCTCATCGGAAAGGGCGACATGCTCTATCTGCAAGGACAAGACCCCGTGCGTGTACAATGTGCCTTCGTCGATACGCCCGAGGTGGAAAACATCGTGAGCCACATTGCCGTCCAACAGAGCTACCTGAGCGCCTTTGAACTGCCCGAGGTGCAAGTGGAAGGTGGCGACTCAAGCGGAGCAGCCGACGTGGACATGAACAAGCTCGACCCGATGTTGCGCGACGCGGCACAACTCATCATCACCCACCAACAAGGAAGCACCTCGCTCATCCAACGCAAGTTCTCCATCGGATACAACCGTGCCGGACGCATCATGGATCAGCTCGAGCGCATCGGCGTGGTAGGCCCCGCACAAGGAAGCAAGCCGCGCGATGTCCTCTGCCAGACGGAGATGGACTTGGACATGATAATGAGCAACCTGTAATCAATTGTGTTATGAATCATAAACGTCAATTTGTCAACTTGTCAACTCTTATAATCCTCTTCCTGCTTTCCGCCTTACCGATGATGGCGCAAAAGGAGGCGGAGGCAAAAGCGGTGCTCGAGAAGACAACGCAAGCCTTCAAGAAGGCGGGCGGCATCGAGGCCGACTTCACACTCACGCCCTACCAACGCGGTGTGGCACAAGGCGAAGTGAAGGGAAGCATCCAACTGATGGACGCAAATTTCCGGCTGACCACCCCTCAGATGGTGACATGGTTCAATGGTAAGACGCAATGGACCTACCTGCCCGCCAACGAAGAGGTGAACGTGAGCACCCCCACCCGCGAAGAGTTGGAGAGCATCAACCCCATGGCCTTCCTTACCTTATATAAAGAGGGCTACAACTACCGCATGGGTGAACAGAGCACCTACAAGGGAAAGAGCGTGTACGAAGTGACCCTCACGGCCGAAGACTTCAATCGCCAATGGGCCAACCTCACCCTCTACATCGACCGCACCTCGCTCCTCCCCCTCTACATCAAGCTGAAGGAGGCGGGCAAAGACTATAATCTCATCACCATCGACCACTACAAACAAGGGATGAAGTGGGGAAAAGGCTATTTCACCTTCGACCCCAAACAATATCCCGATGCGGAGGTTATAGACCTTAGGTAATTAAAACTTAAAAGTTAAGAATTAAAAGTTAAGAATTAAGAATTAAGAATTAGAAAATAAAAGTCAGATAGTATGACAGAAAGAGTTAGATGCCTCATCATAGGCTCAGGCCCTGCCGGATACACGGCGGCCATCTATACCGGACGTGCAAACCTCAACCCGGTGTTGTACGAAGGTATTCAACCCGGTGGACAATTGACCATCACCACCGAAGTAGAGAACTTCCCCGGCTATCCCGAAGGAATAGGCGGCACCGAACTGATGGACGACCTGCGCAAGCAAGCCGAACGCTTCGGCGTTGACATCCGCTCGGGCATTGCTACCAAGGCCGACCTCAGCCAGGCACCCTACAAAATCACCATCGACGACGAAAAGGTGATTGAAGCCGACACGGTGATTATCTCCACTGGCGCCACGGCCAAGTATCTCGGCCTCGAGGACGAGCAGAAATATGCCGGCATGGGCGTGAGCGCCTGCGCCACATGCGACGGATTCTTCTACCGCAAGAAGGTGGTAGCCGTGGTGGGTGGTGGCGACACCGCTTGCGAAGAGGCCATCTACCTGGCCGGCTTGGCAAGCAAAGTCTATCTCATCGTGCGCAAGCCCTACCTCCGCGCCAGCCAAATCATGCAAGACCGCGTGATGAACAACCCGAAGATTGAAGTCCTCTTCGAGCACAACACCGTAGGCCTCTTTGGCGAAAACGGTGTAGAAGGTGCCCACGTGGTGAAGCGCATGGGCGAAGCCGACGAAGAGCGCTACGACATTGCCATCGACGGATTCTTCCTCGCCATCGGCCACAAGCCTAACTCCGACATCTTCAAAGAGTGGATTGATACCGACGAAGTGGGCTATATCATCACCGAAGGTGCCACCCCGCGTACCAAAGTACCCGGCGTATTCGCCGCCGGCGACGTGGCCGACCCGCACTATCGCCAAGCCATCACCGCCGCCGCAAGCGGATGCAAAGCCGCCATCGAAGCCGAGCGTTACTTATCGGAGTACAATCTCTAATATAGACTTGAAACTTGGAACTATTAACTCCGTTCGGGAACCGAACAAACACGGTTCCCGAACGGAGTTAAATGTTTAGTAATGATTAAAAAATAACTTGGGACGAATTGTCTATCATCCCTTTTGATTGGTTAATACAGTTTTTGTCTTTTTTTTACACGTTAATTTTATTGTTGTGTTTTATATTTTATATTATGATTATCA
>CAZDAN010000085.1:0-8517 GCA_964503565.1 uncultured Bacteroides sp. | reverse complement strand
GGGAAGGCTCTATACTACGTCCTATAAAAGAGTTTTCATATTCGAATTGCACGACATCATACCGGCTGTCCCAACGGAAAATTCCGACGGACATACCGAACATTGTCACTCTTGCTACATCTACCATTCCGATTCCTCCCTATTCATTGTACGATTCATTTTACCGACGGCTCGCTGACGCTGTTTCCTTTTGGCCTTGTTCATCATTTCGTAGTACTCCCGGGGACTGAGCTGTTCCTCATCCACCAAAGGTTGTAAGGCATCCAGCAGTCCCAAGGTACGCAGGATTCTGAGTAAGGCATCCACCGAACGGATTTCTCCGCTCTCCATGTTCTTGAGTGTGGTAAGTGACACGTTCGCAGCCTCCGACAGACTCTTTTGGGTAATGTTCTGTTTGAGTCTTGCATTTTTCACTCTATCCCCGATTCTCTGAAGAATCATCGTATCCGAAAGCATATATACATCATTCATAATGGTTGTATTTTTGGCTATTACGGTGCAAATATACGGATAATAGTCGGAAATACAATCTTTATGAATGAATTATTTGAAAATCATAAAACTATTCAAACTTCTGATTCCTCCAGTACCTGTCTTTATCAGTTAATACCCCATTGGGCATAGAGGTCTATGTCTTCAGAGATGTTCATCACCTGGCCGGGAGTATAGCCGGTGCCTTTGCCATCGGCGCGGGTGTTCCATCCTTTGAAGCTGTATCCTTGGCGAGTAAATATCTCGCTGGATAAAAGGCTGTTGGTAGAGGTTACAATCTTTTGGGTCTTGGTCAGGTTGTTCTCGTCGTTGCTGTGGAAGGTCACTGTCACACAGGGGACATTCTCGTCACTCACACCTTCGTTCAACGTCACCATCCCCCCTTCGTTGGCCACATCCACGTTGGGCACGTATGCCGAGGTGGTATTTCCCTTAATCTTTCCGCCGTTGATGGTGATGTCGGCATTTACTCCGCTTACATAGAGGCCACCACCACTCAGCAGGGTGTGGTTACTTTCGATTGTCGGACCGTTCTGTCCGTCAGTTCCTACTTTTACATTGGCTGCTTTGTTGGTACTTGACATATCCACACATACACCCCCACCCCAACGGTTGGAGGAATTGTTCGTGATGTTGCCGGAAAGTATATCTACCGTCACGTTATTGGATGCAGAGGTAACGTACAGTCCGCCTCCGTTACCTCCTTGACTGTTTCTAAGGATGGCAGAGTTCTCTGTAATGGAAGCCGTACTGCCTGCCGGCATATAGAAACTTCCGTCTTTGATGTAGATTCCTCCACCGTTGCCACCTTGTGCAAGGTTGTCGCTGATGATTCCGCCCTCCAAGGTCACGGTTCCACCTTGCAGATAGACGGCACCGCCGTTACCGGCTTTGGAAGTACAGTTGCTGATGGTTCCACCTGTCATGGTGAAAGTAGGGTTGTTCTTCCCCGAAATATAGATGGCACCGCCTTCCGTAGCGGTACAGTTCTCAATGGTTCCACCGCTAATCTCACATTTCCCGTCTTCCAACCAAACGGCACCACCGTTTTCTACAATATTCAAATACTCTTTATCTACGTCATTGTCCGTATTGCTGTTACGGATGGTTCCGTCCTCCATCGTAAAGGATGGAGGAGTTTCTGCACCTGCTGCCATTACAAACTGTGCTTGAATATCACCACCTTTAATAATAATGTCTGCGGAACCAATTTTGGAACCACTGGAGCCAGTCAGACCTCCACCAATAGAACCTGTACGAATAATCGGACTACCACTAATCCTAATTGTTGCATCACCACCATTGAAACCTGCGGCACTACTATTGCCTCCGGAACATCCTGTACCTCCACCAATTCCGGCACCCTTTCCACTCTTTGCAATGACCGTACCTCCTGTTATTTCTACAGTCGCACCTCCTCCATTCTTTGTTTTACTACTTCCTCCACCAATGGCTGTTCCCAAGGCAGAATAGGCATATACATATCCTCCACTAATAGTTACAGTCCCCTGTGCTCCTGTACTTTCACTTGAACCTGCGCCACCGATGGCAGAGCTGGGGATATTCCATTGATTAGCAAAATTGTAGGCATATACATTGCCTCCTTCAATGGTGACTTTTGCTTTTCCTCCAGAAGAATAAAAGCCAATGCCACCACCAATGGCTGTACCCGTTGTAGTGGCAACTGCAGTCACTGTCCCTCCTTTAATTGTCACTTCTCCAAATCCATTACCTCCTCCACCGATGGCTGAACAATTTTCCGCTTTAGTCGTTCCCGCAAAAATTGTCCCACTATGAATTTCGATTCCATAACAATTATCTCCGTTATCGCTGTTTCCTATAGCTGCACACCAGTGATTGGCATAATATCCTTCGCCACCATTGTTTCCGTCCGTAATATCATCATAATCTGCATCCGCCACAGTCAACGAACCCATTCCTTGAAGAATCAATTTATTTCCTGAAGTCTGTCCATAATGAATACTTCCCAGACGATTATCACCTATTGTTTCAATAGTCAACTCGGAAGACGTATCAGCAGTTGGTGTAAACCCGATACTTCCCGTTGTTCGTCCTGTACTTTTCTTCTGATAAGAAGAATAGATGTTATCTATTACCAAATGGCATACAACTGCACCAGAGACATGAATTCTGTTCTTTGTACACTCTCTTCCTGCATTTCTTACTGCACCTGAAGCACCTGAAGCATTGGGAATCCCCTCCTCTCCTTTACCCGCGCCGGCTTCATTGTCCCACGCTTCGATGACAGCTTCCACACTTGAATTGTTCGTAATATATTCACTCCAAGTCTTTCCATCCTTGTTTGGTGACATGACGGTAGGATAGACAGGCAATACCCATTTGCCATCTACCAATCCTGTTGTACTCTGATTCGTCGAGGTTGATTGATAGATATAGAATTTTTGATTATTGTGTGCTTTATCCGAAATGGTGACTTCCTCCGTCTTTTTGTTTTCTCCCTCTCCTGTAGTTTGGTAATAAGCCCCCGAATAGGTCGTCGCACCGATTGTCACATTCCCCGCAGCCAAATCCAGATAGATGTACGTCGGCTGGGTGCTCTTGTGCAACGTATAGGTAATCAGTTTCCCAGCTTCCCACTTCTGGCCTTTCAGGGGGGCACTGATGGTTGTATTGTCGGTAAATGTCAACGTCACCTTTGCGCCCTCGGGCAAGGTTTGGGGCATCAGCATCAGAAGGTCTTTAACGGTTATATTATCGTAAGAAGCCGAACCGCTTTGCCCACTCCATCCTTCGCCGATGGTGTATGAGCCTGTATTGTGTACCCCGCTGATGGTGATGGACTTTACTTCACTGGCAGTAATGTCTTCCCCTAATTTGAATTGGACGGCCGTCAGGGCATGAGTAAAGGTCAGGGGGATGGTCTTGCGGAAGGCTGTGCTTGCCACGGTGCTCTTGGCGACGATGATGTCCAATTGGTCGGCGGCGGTGGTTGGCAGGGTGTATGTGAATGTCTTTCCCGTGATTGTCCCGCTCAACTTATCGTAAGGTGCGTAAGCATATACGTCCATTGAGGTGAGACCGGTTTCAATATTCTTCCAATAGACAGGTCTGTCCGTTGAAGTCAATTCGTCGCTATTGAAGGTAAACTCTTTGTTGTCCAATCCTGACAAAATTGTCTCTCCACTGTATGCAATCACACCGGCCTCCCCTTCCAACGAAGTGGTCAGTGCGGCGCGGGTACGGACTGTGTCGACAGGCATACCCTCTAATTGCCACTCCTCCTCCACAATGCTGAGGTGGGCGGCAGTGCTGCGTGTAGAGGTTTTGATGGAGTCGCTTCCCAAGGCGGCAGTGAAGCAGACCATTTCGGTAGGGCGCGGAGCCTCGATGCCCAAGTCGTCGGTACAACTGTGCAGGATGCCGGCTACAGCCATGCAGAGTGCGGCCATCCACAGGGTGATATGTCTGTCTGTTCGGTTCATAACGTTTCCGTTTCTTTTATTGTAAATAAAGGTCCTCGTTCTGGTTGTTCCAGGCATTCAGAGTACACACTCCCTCCACCACAGCAGACTCATTGAAGTAGAGGGAAAGGATGAAGAGTTTGCCGGCGACATCGCCGTTTTTCACATCATCATCAGTAACGGGCGTTTCTGTCGTTGTCCCGTTTTCGCCCTGAGAACTCCACTTAATGGGGATAGTTATTGTTCTCTCTCCGGCGTTCGCGGTCTTGACGGTCAGCGTATATTCTTTGGCCGGGCTGCACAAGGCGGATCCGACCTCCTGCATAGTGGTGTGCAACGGCTTATTCGCTACGGCCACAAAAGGAGAAGGATTTTCACTTGTGGTATAAGTGACAGTTCCCGTCCCCAAGTCCACACTGACACCATCGGCACTTTTGATGAAGATGCTCTCCACATCTCCCCAAGCGGCAGCGGCCTCTTGAGTAGTAGTACAGATACAGACCTTCAACCACGTCAACAGGTGGTTGTAGGGTTGTTCTCTCAGCGGAGTGTTCCACGAGCCGCTGATAGGAGGGGCAAACATCAGGTCGGTCTCTCCGTCGATGGTGGCAGTGGCCGTTTTCCCGTTTTCAGCAACTGTCCATTTGCCCTGTGGATAGAAGCCTACGCAATAGACGGATGGCGAGTTTTCTCCGGTTGTGTATCTCAAGTTGTTTCCGTTATCAGGATTCTTAGCATACTCCAATGCTCCTTCAAACTTCATCTGTGTATGGCAAGGCAGGTTGGTTGTTCCGTTTGGGCTGTGAAGAAAGCCCCCTTGCGTTTCGGAGAAGCAGACATCCGCCGCAAAGGAATTTCCCGCGGAAGGTGTACCTTTATACAGCGTGAAGGTTTCCTCTTCGGTGGTTCCTTCCTCCCCGTCGGCGCGGGTGACAGGCTCCAATCCGACAACGGAAGCGCCCAAGCAGATGTTTGCTTCGTTGCCCGATGTCTCATCTGCGCGGTCGTCTGTGCAAGCAGTCCACACGGCCGCCCAAACTGCTATATACATAATAAGGTATAGGTTTCTTCTCATCTTCCCATTGTTTTTAATCTCCGTCTTCTTTCAACTCACCGCTTCCCAAGCCGCCGGTCTTCCAATCGACAGGTTGTGCTATCACAGAGATGTTGTCACCCATCTTGAACTTCAGCAACAGGACGAACTGGTGGTTCCTTGTACTTTTGTCGAAGTAACTGCCGTCTCCGTCCATCAAATCCACATCCACCGTGACGGTACGTCTTTCAGTGGTGACGGTCAGGGTGTATTCCGTGGTTTTGTTCTCTGTCTCAGTATCCTTTTCAGTCGCTTCCACCGGGGCACAAAGGACGTAGGCGACTTCTTCGATGTACGGTTTATAGTCTGTACTCCCATAAGGTCCTTTTAACAAGTAGCCATCGGTTCCGGGAAATGTAACATCTGCATCCGTTCGATAGAAGTTCAAGTCTATATCTCCCGAGAAGGTGGCGGCGTTTGCAATGTTGGCTTCTTCCTTGCTCAGGTCGATGCTTATTTCCTTCTTGCTTTGGATGGTCAAACCTGTTACCTTTCCCCAAGCCTTACTGACTTCCTCACTCTCGGCCACCATCTGGATGCGCAGCCAAGTGAGCAGGTGGTGGAATTTGAAGGTCGGCCATGTTGTATTATCCGTATTTCCTCCATACGTACCAGAGATTTTCGGTGCAAACATCACGTCGGTCTTTCCGTCGATGACTGTTGCATGGGTGGCCGTTTGTCCGTCCGCTGTTGTCCATCCGGCTTGCGGATGCAGGCCTACGAAATAGACAGTACTTGTTGTTCCACTCGTAGCTTTGGGATAAACCGCTTCGTTCAGCAACTGCTCGCTTCCATTGGTAAAGTTGGCGGTTGTGTGAAGAGCGACCGTTCCGTTCTTTCCATTAGCTCCGTCTGTGTGAGTAAAAACGTGCTGAGTCGTCGAAGCCCACACGGCCACATTCAATGGATTGTTCCGTTCGGGAGCGGTCAGGATGTAAGGCACACGTGTGGTTGCCGTCGTTCCTTCCACCATTGCCCTCAGGTAAATACGGCGGTCAGCATCGGTGTCGATTTCCATCCTCTCCTCTTTGCACGAAGGGAACAGTACTACACAAGCTGCAACACACGGCATGATATAACGCAACATCTTCTTCATCTTCTTACTCCACATCTATTTCGTTTCTATATTCGACAGGAATCCAATCCTCGACCTCCACATTGAAGTAAATCTCCTCGTTGTTGTCCCCATGCATAAGGGTATAGGTATAACGCTTGCCAGGCTCCCACTTGGGAATATTGGTCGTCGCCAACGCATCCAGAGTTTCGGTCTCAGTTGTTTCGTCTGTACTTCCAGACTCCATCTCTTCCCTCTGAAACTCCAGCCTCAGACTAACAGACTCCAAATCCTGCGGCATCATGACGAACGGTCCGCCAAAGACGGTGTTATAGTTCACCTGATTGGGGATTCGCTTGTCAATGGTGGCCTTGTAAGTTTCCGTACTTCCCGTAGGCTGCCACGTACCAATATCGCCATCCGCCGTACTTGTCTGCCCGGTAGAGAAGGTTCCCTGCAGATGAAGGTTACCCAACGTAATGCTCTTCACCGTCATGCGGATGGAGCCGGAGCCTAATTGGAAGCAGACAAGGGAGAAGGGATGCACGAACTTCAGCGGAGTCCGCTTCACTCCGTCGCTTCCCGGAACCGCGTTGGTAAAGGTCTGGTTCGGAGTGTAGGCGTAGATGAACTCTATCGCGTTGGCATCGTCGGCATTGGTGGCAGGCAGGTCGCAAGAGAACTGTTGGCCTGTGTCATGAGTATAGCCGCTGAGGGTGACATACGTTTTCTTTTTTGTATATCCATTGCTTGGCATATAGGCAAAGAAGTTGAGCGCCCCTTCGTTGGGCCAATAGTAATCGGTCGAGGCACCGGACTCATCCACATTTATCCAGTCCTTTACTCCGGTTTCCGTCTCCACCTCTTCATTACCACGGTACCATACGCGGCCGTCGCCGATGTATCTCAAGTCAGTACCGTCATAGTAAGCATCCACGGAAAACTCGCCACCGCCTACCTCCTTATTGTAGAAGTTCTCGTTCTTATTCGGTTCAAACAGTTGCACGCGGGTCTGCTCGTCGTGCACAGGCTGCCATACAATCACCTTGTCGGATGCTTCGGGCACGGCCATAGCTTCATCGCCCGATGTGCAAGAGCTTGCCCACACACCAACGATGCATCCTATCATTATGCCAAGCGATTGTTTCATAGCGATTCCTTATCGTCACATCCCCCATCCTGTCTGTCGTCCCCGGCGGAGGGAAGAGAGCGGTCTGCTATCTCTTCCGTTCCGCCAAGGATGACAGAGAGGGGTTGGTCATAACTTTAAAATTGGTTTTAAATTTGAGAATCAGATGGTCAAGTCGGGAGTAACATTTACATCTACCCAATCAACCACTTCGGGAGAGAAGTAGATTTTATCCAAGCCAAAGATGATGGTGTAAATGTAACGCTTGCCCATTTCCCAAGAGGTTACTTCACCAATGGCCAAATCCAACACGGTAGTTTGAGGCAACTCATGTCCAAAGCCTGTCGTTGCATTACCATGAGTGATGCTATACTCTACCTTCACTCGTACTTTGTCATTGTCAGAAGTTCCGCTAAGTAATTGAGGCAGCAAGATCACGTCATTAGCACCTTGCAAAGAAGCAACATCGGAAGACAACACCTGATTACTTGCTTCATTCTTTACAGTATAGTCTGTACGGTCTGCATGATTCTCCCATGCCGGTTCAAGTTCTTTATTATTGGCATCTTTCGAATTAAGATTCTGCTTGAAGTCACCTTTCGAGTAAGCATTCAAGATAGTTATTTGTTTTACTTGAATACGGGTATTGGCATATTTATCATTTGTTTTTACTTTAAATTTGATAGACGATAAAGCATGTTTGAACAAGATATCCACCCCACTGAAGGACTGATGTGTTTGTCCTGCGGTCTCTACAGACAGGTTTTTACTTTCTGTTCTATCTTTCGAAAGTTCACTATACATGAAGTCATACTGGTTTTTAGTTTCACTTTGCACTGTAAAACCTGTTACGGAAAGGCCGTTATTATTGTATGAGTGTGTAAAGCTATACACTTCGGAAGGAGAATAAGCAGCAAAGGTCAACACTCCCTCTTTTGGCCAATAGTAAGCATCTCCTCCAGCAGCATCAGAACTCCATGCACCATTTGTAATGGCATTATCATAGGCTACTTCTACATCGCTCATGTATATAGCAGCTTCAGCACTTGCACCATCTACCCAACTTTCAAACTTATCACTATCCCACTGGGCATACACACGGAACTCTTCATCCGTTGAATATTCCTTTGTGTCAGTCAAAGGTTGTTCACCAGCAACCGCTCTTGTCAAGCCACTCACCACCGGAGCATTAAACGTAATCTTTTGATCACTTGCTTTGGAAGTTACTTCCATGGCTTCGTCGTTCACACAGCCGGCGAGCGCTACGCTTGCCAAAGCTGACAAAAATAAAAACCGTTTCATACTT
>CAZDAN010000084.1:0-8534 GCA_964503565.1 uncultured Bacteroides sp. | reverse complement strand
CTACAAGGTGGACGGACGCACGAGACGTGGCAAGAACGACTCGGTGTTTGAACGCCTGCCTCAGAAGTTCGACCTGCGCATGGCGGCATCGGCGAAGGGACATGCTACGGCGGATGGGGTGATAAGAAACATGGTGTTCCTATGGTGTAAGCAGGGATTGACGCGCAGCATCGGGGGAGGATTATATGAAAAATGTTAGGTTTGTCAATTTAGTCAAGTGTCAATTTATTGATTACCCCCAATCCTTAAAACTTTTAAACAATCATAAGCAGAGGACAACGCAACAACAACCCCCTGAACATCCGCCACGGCAAGAGCCGGTGGGAGGGGCGCACACGGGTGCAGACGGATGCAGAGTTTGTGACCTTCACCTCCATGGCCTATGGCTATCGCGCGGCATGGAAACTGATGGAGACCTATCGCCTGAGGCTGATGCAAGCGGGCAAGTCTTATACCCTTGAAAACATCATCCGGCGATGGGCACCGCCCGAGGACGGAAACGACACCACGGCCTACATCCGCACGGTGATACGGCTCTTGGATTACAAGGTGGCAGGGCGTCAGCCCTTGCCATCGCCCGCCTCGAGTGAGGGGCACACGGTGTTCGGTCACATCATCGCGGCCATGACCTGTGTGGAATGTGGCATCCGACCCGACGAGGTGGACAGGCAGAGCATCGAGGAGGGGTGGACGATGGCGTTCGGGGGTATAGTGGCTAACGGATGATGGTAAAAAACACAAGAGGGAACCCTACCATCTGGGTTCCCTCTCCTTTTTTCACCATTATGTTTATAGCATTAGTTGTTTGTTTAAGGATATAAAGATTGTTGTCAAAGTTTTCTGCGGGCAAAGGTACGCCTTATTGTCGGAATAAACAAATTCTTATTGTATGTTATAAAACATGTTTTTTGTTCTTTCTCAGAATTTTTCCATCCCGTTAGTGGCTTCCAATGCCTTTTCCTGCTCGTCGGGCAGACGGGGAAAGAAGTCGATGCCGGTGACGGCCTCCACCTCATCTACGGGTACGGCATAGTGGGACAAGGGGGCGGTGCAATCGTCGTTGGGGAAGATGAATCCCACGGCTGCGGGCGTTTTGCCCAACCTTAGCACCACTTTGAAGAAGGCGTCGGGCACGGTCACTTTGGCGCGTCCGATGCGCTTGTGGTTTTTCCCCTCCTCCACGATGGGGCCGCAGACGATGTAGAGGGGTGTGCGTCCGCGTTGTGTCCATCGGCGGCACTGCTCTTCGAGGATGCGCCATTCTCCCTTGTTCAGATTGGGAGCCTGCGGACACATGTTGCTCATGTAGAAGGATTCGACCATGGCCTGCTCGTCCCACTTCATGTCTCCGGCGGGTGCCATGTGGCCTCGGTCGTATCGCGAACCGCTGTAGTCGCGATGCTCGCTTCTGACGCGTGCGGGCAGGTCGGGGTCGGCTTCGAAGAAGTCGGTGCGCTTCACTTTCCCCTTCAGTTCTTCGGGGGTCAGTTCCCAAGCCACCCAGTTGGGTGTCTTCCACTCGTCGTTGTACGACAGGGTGTACCCCGTGCGCACCAGTACCCGTTTGTCGGATGGGCGCATGGCGGGTATCTCCCACCCTTCTTCTGTCGGATGGGTGGTTTTGCGGGTGGCATTGCCTGTTTGCTCCACCATGCGTTGCAGTTGCTCTACTCCTTCGCGGGCTTGCTCTACGGCCACCTGGGCCTGCTCCACCACTTTGCCCACGTGGGAGGTCAGTTGTTTCCCGTCGGTTGTCCCGTGGATGCAGGCGCCCACGGCCAGGGCGACACCTGTCATGCACAGGGTCTTTTTCAGGAAACCGCACAGGGCTTTCTTCAGAAAACCACTCCGTTTGTTTCTTTTTCGTCTCTTTTTTGCCATGTATATCGCTGTTTTTACCCTGCGAAAGTACAATATTTTGCCGTATTGACAAAATTTATCTTTCTCTCTGTAGGATTTCATCCCCGAAATTTATACTTTTGCAACCGTTAACGACATTTTTGAAAAGAAAAGAGCATGAAAAGACTTTCAGCAAAATCATATATAGCTGCCCTTGTGGGGGCGGGATGCCTGTTTGGTGCGTGTGGTGAGGACCGCACTTACCAGTTTGTGGAGAAGACCGAGCGTTGCCAATGGATATACGACGTGATGAGCCAATGGTACCTGTGGAACAATGAGATGGCCAAGCCCGATGACACGCAGTTCTTCGGTGAGCCTGAGGCTTTCTTCAAGAAACTGATTGTCAGCAAGGACAAGTACAGTTATATGGAAACGACGGGTGACGATGAAGAGGCTGCATCGGAGGACACCCGTGTCATCGACCTCCGCTCCAGCTATGGAATGGATTTTGCCCTTTACATCGACCCCGTGACACAGAGTCAGAGTGCGCCTGAGCGTGTGGCCCGTGTGCTCTATGTGCTTCCCGGTTCGCCTGCCTACGAGGCGGGTGTGAAGCGTGGCCAGTGGATTACTGCCATTGCCGGCCAACCCCTCAGCACCGCCAACTATCTGGGACTTGTCAGCGGCCCTTCGACCACACTGGTCACTTCGGTGCTCGACTTTTCCAACCCCGACTCCCTTTATTGGCAGGAGGGGCAGACCGTGGAGATAGCTGCCAGTCGCCACATGGAGGACAACCCCTTCTACGTGGACAGTATATATAAGGTGCGCGACCGTCGGGTGGCTTATCTGATGTACAACCGGTTCAGCACAGGACCTGACGACACGGGAAACGAAACGCAATACAATGCCCAGATGCGCACCATCTTCCAGCGCTTCAAGGGGGAACAGCCCACCGACTTCATCCTCGACCTCCGCTACAATCCGGGCGGATACCTCTCGTGTGCCCAAGTGTTGGCCAGCCTGATGGCACCAGCCAATGCGATGGGTAAGATATTTTGCAAACTGGAGTTCAACGAAACACAAGCTGCCCAGCGCAACGAAGTGTATCTTTTTGATGAATCACTTACGGGCGGAGCCAACTTGGACTTGGGGCGTGTTTACATCATTACCAGCAATTTGACGGCTTCGGCTTCGGAAAGCATAATCAACGGACTCGCTCCCTTCATGGGGACGGAGAACATCGTGCTGGTGGGTGAGCAGACGGAAGGAAAAAATGTTGCATCGATCTCCTTCAAGAGTCCGTATGACTACACCCTTCATCCCATCGTTGCCACCGTTTACAATGGCAATGGCGAGAGCAACTATGCCAACGGATTCGCCCCCACCATCAGGGTGGATGAGTTGCAATCCATAACTCCCTTCTACCCCTTGGGCGACACACGCGAAATAATGCTCAATGCGGCGCTTTCCGCCATCATCGACGATGCCAAGAAGGAGGAAGATACTCGTGCCGTGGGTGCTCCCCTCCTCCCCTCGCCCGAGTTGACCAACGTCGGTTTCCGACCTGTAGCCGAGATAGAATTTTGTCAAGAATAGGCATCGGCAAGGAGGGGGAGTTTGTAAAAGTTCGGGGGTATTTGACTTTTTTTTCATAGTGATTTATGCTTTATTTACATATAAATATGTATCTTTGTCGCACTTAAAATGTAAAATTTATAAAACTAATACCAATTTTGACAAGTAAATATGCTATGAAAAGATTATTGACTACTGCATTGGTGGTGGCCTTGGGGAGTGGTGTCGCATGGGCCGAAGATGGCGACGTGAAGCCTTTCAAGACATGGGCACAGACACCTCCTATGGGATGGAACTCGTGGGATTGTTTCGGTCCTACGGTGGTAGAGAGTGAAGTAAAACAGAATGCCGACTACATGGCCGAAAAACTGGCTGCATACGGTTGGGAGTATGTGGTGGTGGATATCCGCTGGTTTGTGGAAAACGACAAGGCGGGCGGATACAATCAGACGGATCCCATCTATGTCTATGACGAATACGGGCGCTACACGCCTGCCCTGAACCGTTTCCCCTCAGCGAAAAACGGAGTGGGATTCAAGGCTTTGGCCGACTATGTGCACGGCAAGGGATTGAAATTCGGCATCCATCTGATGCGTGGTCTTCCCAAGATAGCTGCGCAAAAGAAGTTGCCCGTGAAGGGGACGAACGGCATTACGTGTGACATGATTTGCAACAACGATTCGGCTTGTACCTGGTTGCGCGACAATTACAAGGTGGATTGCACCAAGCCCGGCGCACAGGAGTATTACAACTCGTGCTTCGACCTGTATGCTTCGTGGGGGGTGGATTTTGTGAAGATTGATGACTTGGCAAGACCTTACCATACGGGCGAAATCGAGATGATTCGCAAGGCAATAGACCAATGCGGACGTCCGATAGTGTTGAGCATATCGCCGGGAGAAACACCCCTCGGGAAGGTGGAGCATGTGAAGGAACACGCCAACATGTGGCGCACGGTGGACGACTTTTGGGACAACTGGAGCCAGCTGAACTATCAGTTCGAGGTGTGTGCCAAATGGGCACCTTACATTGCACCCGGCACATGGCCCGATGCCGATATGTTGCCCTTGGGAAAAATCAGCATCCGTGGCGAGCGTGGCGCAGAGCGATGGACACAATTTACGCGCGACGAGCAATATACGATGATGAACCTGTGGACAATATTCAAAAGCCCGCTGATGTTTGGCGGACATCTGCCCGAGAATGATGCGGTCACCGATTCGTTGCTGACCAATCGCGAGGTGTTGTACATGCACGCCCACTCGACCAACAATCGTCAGGTGAGTCGTGAAGACAATCGTGTGGTGTGGAGTGCCGACGACCCTGCCAATGGCGACAAGTTTGTGGCTCTGTTCAACCTGGGCGGTTCGGAGTTTGTCAATCCGAAGAATGCGCTTTGGCGGAGCGGTACCATCTCGTACCTCACCACGGGATATGCTACGGAGGTGGATGCGGAAATTCCCGAAGGGACACGCGAATTGGCTCTCATCGCCACCGATGGAGGTGACGGATATGACTGTGACCATGCCGACTGGATAGACCCCACTGTGACCTTGGCCGACGGAAGTACGATTGACCTTACGGCCAAGAAGTATCTGCGCGGCACTTGTGGATGGGGAAGCATTGCCGTGAACAAGAACTTGAACGGTGGCTCCTTGAGCATCGATGGAAAGAAGTATGCCAAGGGAGTGGCCACCCATGCCAACTCCATCCTACTCTACAGCTTGCCTGAAGGAGCTGTACGATTCACGGCTTTTGCCGGTATTGACAACACGGGTAGCGATCAGGGAAGTAAGTCGTCGGTAGAATTTATGGTGTTTGCAGGAGACCCCACTATTCGTGAAGAGACAACCGACCAATGGACGGGCGGTAATGTGACCATTCACGTGGATCCCACACGACAGGTTGCTACGAGTGGATTCATAGGCCGTGCGGCAGGAGTGCAACAGGCAAACATCGAGGCAGACATCGAAGGGGCACGTAAACTCTATTTGGTAGTGACCAATGGGGGTGACGGATTGGATTACGACCATGCCGATTGGGCAAACCCCGTGTTGGTGGACAAAGAGGGAAATGAACGTTCCCTGATGGAGTTTGCCTGGGATGCTAACCCCGTGAACGGATGGAATGCCCCCAAACGTAATTCGAACAACGATGGAAATATCATGAGCATCGGAGGAGTGAAGTATTACAAAGGATTTGGCGTGAATGCTCCCTCCATGCTGACATTCACTTTGCCCGACGGACATCCGTATGTGACATTCAAGGCTGTTGTAGGACACGATGACGATGTGAAGAGCGCTCCCAAGGGAGCTACCATGGAGTTCCGTGTATTCACCCAGCATCCTGCTCCCGATAATAGTACGGAGGTGCCTTTGGACTTGACGGCATTGGGCTTCTCTGCCGGTCAGAAGTGTCGCATCACTGAAATGTGGAAAGGTACGGATATGGGCATCTACACAGGCAACGGGTTTGCGCCCGTGCTCCGTTCTCATGCCAGTGGCCTCTATCGCATAAGTCCCGTAAGTGAATCGGTGGAACAGGTGCAACAAGCGCCTTCAGTTCGGGTGGAAACCACTCAGGGAGGGGTGAACCTGACGGTGGAAAAGGCTTGTCAGTTTCCGGTATATTTGCTGGACGGTGCATTGGTGAAGCTGGTTGACCTGAAGGAAGGGACACACTTTGTAAGTCTGCCTCGTGGCAAATATGTGGTGGACAGACAAGTCGTGATGGTACACTAACCCCCCCCTCTCTCTTGAATCATTGAAGAATGAATACTCTAAATACCTAAATTTATTTATTAACTAATCCAACAATTATTAGTATGAAGAAACAAGACTTAAAGAAATGGGGCTTGATGGGAACTTTGTTTGCCACAAGTCTGTGTGTGCAGGCCATTGAGCCACCTACCGGTGTGGCACCCGAAACATTGGTTGCCGGTGGCAAGTATGTATTGACCAATCCGGCCAATCCTACGGGGTATCACTCACGTACCAGTTGGGACGGTGCACTCTACTTCTTGGGCATGACCGATTCGAACTTTGCCAACCATGCAATTGAGGCCGTACAGAACGAAGATGGCACATGGTCGTTCATCCAAACAGCTACAGACGGAAGCGTGAAATACATGCTTTTGCCTGAAGGTAGTGCAAACATCAACATGGGTGACTCGGCCGTATGGTACGTGGAAAAAGGCGCTATTGATGGACATTACTATCTGAGAGCTGGCAATGGAAACAATAGTAATGCGGTAGGCCTCTACATGCACTTGAATGCAGGACAGCAGTATTTTGTCGTTTCTTATAGTGGAGGACCGTATTATCCTGACTATGCTGTGAAGACCGATGAACTGGGTAACCAATTGCTGGACGAAGTGACAGGAAACTTCCACATGGCCGACAGTACTTCACTCAACTGGGGATTTGTAAGCGTTGAAAACATGCAAAGCTACGTGGCCAAGCAGAATGCTTACAACACCATCGCAGGTTACGACACGACCTATTGTGTAATGCCTGAATACGGTACAGGCTTTGAAGTGGCTTGCAAGGCTGCTAAGGAAATGTACGAAAATGAAGCATTCGACGGTGCTATGGCTGAAGCGTTGTTGGCTATACTTAATTCAAAAATAGCCCTCTACGAAGAAATAGAGAAAGCCATTGCGAAGAATGTGGACGGCAATGCCACATTGGGCAATGCTATCCAAGCTGCTATTGAAGTGTTCGATGCCTCTGCCAAGGCTGATGAAATGAATGCTTCTGTCGAGGCTCTTCAAGCTGCTATGGCTGCTTATGAGCAAGGCTTGGGTGACTACACATCCATGGGACAGAACATGAGTTTCGAAGATCTTTCTGCTCAGGGTGGAAGTATGACAACAAGTGTAGGTAATGCACCTGCGGGATGGAACCTTTATATCAATGGTGTGCTTTGTCAGACGGCTGACGAATTGAGAGCTGCCGGAATTGCTGCTTGGTGTGGAGTGAACGACGATTGTGCAGGTGAGGCAAAAGACGGACTCTACGGATTCGGTATCTGGAACCAAGGAATGCCTGCTGTGGAGCTTTCACAAACTATCACCGGTATTGAAAATGGTACTTACGAAATCAGTGCAGCTTTGATGGTGGGTGCTAATGGAAGCGGTTCACGACGCACAACTCAGCGTATCTTTGGAAACCTCAATTCGATTTACTTTGCCAGCCAGCCCGAGTACGACCAGAGTCGTCTTGACAACAGCGAGGTTTACACTTTTGCAGATTTGGTAGAACCCGTGACTGACAGAGACATGCAGGAAATCATCGTACGGGCATACGTTTATGACGGAACTCTCACTTTCGGCCTTCGCACCGATGGTAATGTTGCTGCTGCCAACCGCACATCGGGCAATGGTGCCGGTGGAGACGGATGGTTCAAGGTGGACAATTTCCGCATCCGCAAAGTGGGATTCCAGATCAGTGATGCTTGGAACGTGATGAGCAATTACGAAAAGGTGATTGAGGGATATGCTTTGGCTGAACAACCCTGCTACAGTGTGGTTCAGGATAAGCTGGTCGATTTCTGGATGAAGTTCAGCGAAATAGGTGCAGATGCCACCGAAGAGCAACTGAATGCTATGATTCTGGAATCTGTGGCCATGATAGAGGAAGTGAAGCCTTATGTCTCGGCCTATACGGAACTGAACGCTGCTTTGCAGGCTGCATATATCGGATTGGACGAATATGGTAACATGCCCGGTGCCGTCACTTTTGCAACAATAGTATCCGAAGTTGAGGCAGATTATAACGGAGGCGTGTACGACATTGCCGGCGTAGAAGCTGCCATTGCCCGTCTGGAGAACGCGCTGGAAGATTGCAAGAAGTCTGAAATCACTCCGGGACAGGACATCACCAACCTCATTGTCAACCCCAGCTTTGAAGACATGAGCTCACAACCCGGTGGCGACACAGGTGGCCTTGCCGATGCTCCTAAGGGATGGACTCTCATCCTCGACGGTGATACATGCCGCACAATGTCTGAAATCAGTGCACACGGCATCGCCAACTGGTGTGCCATCAATTCGGGCGATGCTATCGCTGTCTCTACTGTTCCTGGCGACACTATCCGTCAACAACCGACTGATGGAA
>CAZDAN010000083.1:0-8553 GCA_964503565.1 uncultured Bacteroides sp. | reverse complement strand
GTATTTGCCCAAGAGCAATTGAGCAAGCATCAATCTTCTTTCCCAATTGCGCTGCAAAGGTACGACTTATTTTTTTAACCTGCAAGAAAAATCAATCATTTTTATTGCTGTGATAGCACATTCGTCGCCTTTATTGCCCAATGTGCCCCCACAACGGTCCTCTGCCTGCTGCATATTGTTGGTGGTTATCAAGCCATAAATCACAGGTACGTCGGACATGGCATTCAGTTGGGTGATACCGTTGGTGGCTCCCATGCAGACGTAATCGAAGTGGGGAGTGTCGCCGCGCACCACGCATCCGATAGCGATGACGGCATCTACTTTGCCGCTCTTTACCATTTGTGCCGAACCATAGGTGAGTTCGAAGCTGCCGGGCACGGTAAGCACCAGAATGTTCTCTTCCTTAGCACCATGCTTCTTCAGCGTGTTTACGGCTCCTTCGAGCAACGCACTTGTAATGTTACTGTTCCACTCTGATACCACGATACCAAACCGCATACCCGACGCGTCAGGAACAGACTCCGCGTCATAATCTGACAAATTGTGAAAGGCTGTAGCCATAATTCTGTTTTTTTGTTTATCTATTGGTTCTTAAAAGAAAATAATATAGTCCCTTACTCCTATACCTTATTATATATATAAGAGAGGCCAGTCCTCCCTTAGCCTTTGCGGCAAGAAAAGGTCCGGCCTCTCTCTGTATTCATTCCGGTCACATTCGTGCTAAAACGATGATTTCTTTCTCTTACTTCGCAGAAGCACGCTCGATGTACTTGTCGATGTCGTATGCCTGCATAGAGTTGAAATACTTGTTCTTGATTTGCTTGTAAGCCTCTACAGCTTTGTCGTTCTGGCCCAACTCTTCGTAAATCTGACCGGCTTGCAACAGGTAGATGGGGCTGAGCGAGTGGCTGTCTGACATAGAAGCAGCCTTCATCAGAGTGGAGGCAGCCTTGTCGTTCTGGCCCAACTGAGCGTAGCAGTTACCCAATGTGCCCAAGGCGGCAGGAGCAATCATTACGTCATCCGCACTGAAATTGTCGAGATAGCTGATAGCTTCGTCATACTTCTTCAACTGTGCCAAGCTCATACCGGCGTATGCATTGGCCAAGTTGCCGGCTTCAGTGCTTCCAAACTCTTCGGCTACAGCAATAAAGCCCATAGAGCCCAAGCTGTCGCCATTGAGTGCCAACTCAAAGTTTCCGTTACGGAAATACTGCTCTGCCTGGAACAGTGCTTCAGAAGCCTTCAGTTCGCGGGGAGCCTTCACATAGTTGTTGTAACAGAACACGGCAGCAATAATCACTACCACTGCAACGATACCACCTACGATGGTCTTCTTGTTCTTCGTCAAGAATGCTTCAGACTTGTTTACCACTTCTGACACATTCACCAATTCTTCTTGTTTTTTTGTTTCTTTTGCCATTTTATTATGTTCTTTTTTATTGTTTTCTGTTCACGTTTGCACATTCAGCGGGCAAATTTAGCCTTTTTCCATAGATTGACGAAATTTGCGAGGCACTTTTTTGCATTTATTCAGTCAAATAGGGGTGTTTAATAAAGAATTATGGCTATTTTTGCGTGCAAATTCAAGAATTGACCATGATACTGAAACGTATATCCGTATTAAACTATAAGAATATCCGACAGGCAGAACTCACCCTCTCGCCGAAGCTGAATTGTTTCATCGGACACAACGGTGTGGGCAAGACCAATCTGCTCGACAGCGTTTATTATCTCTCGTTCTGCAAAAGCAGCACCAACCCCATCGACTCGCAGATTATCTGCCACGGTGAGGAGTTTTTCGTGCTGCAAGGATTCTATGAACAGGAGGACGGCACCCCCGAGGAGATATACTGTGGCATGAAGCGCGGGCGCAAGAAACAGTTCAAACGCAACAAGAAGGAGTACCAACGCCTGGCCGACCACATCGGATTCGTCCCCCTGGTCATCGTTTCGCCGGCCGACTCTGACCTGATAGCAGGTGGCAGTGAAGAACGGCGCCGTTTCATGGATGTGGTCATCTCGCAATACGACCGCACTTACCTTGATGCCCTGGTGCGCTACAACAAAGCACTGCAACAGCGCAACACACTGCTGAAAGCCGAGGAGGAGCCTGAACCCGAGCTACTCAGCGTGTGGGAGGAGATGATGGCCACCACGGGCGAACTCATTTTCCAACGCCGCGAAGAGTTCATCAATGAGTTCATCCCCACGTTCCGCCGTTTCTATTCCTTCATCTCACAGGACAACGAGGAGGTGAGCCTCAGCTACACCTCGCACGCCCAGCGCGGTCCCCTGCTCGACATCATCCGCCAAAGCCGCGCCAAAGACCGCATCGTGGGCTACTCGCTCCACGGCATCCACAAGGATGAGCTGGAGATGAAGTTAGGCGAATTTCCTATCAAGCGCGAGGGTTCGCAGGGACAGAACAAAACCTACCTTATAGCCCTGAAGCTGGCACAGTTTGACTTCCTGCGCCGTACCGGAAGTCAGACGACACCCATCCTGCTGCTGGACGACATATTCGACAAGCTCGACGCTTCGCGCGTGGAGCAGATTGTCAAACTCGTCTCGGGCGACAGCTTCGGACAGATATTCATTACCGACACCAACCGCGACCATCTGGACAACATCCTTCACAGCATCGACCAGCCTTACACGCTGTTCGTTGTCGAGGATGGGGAGGTGAAAGAACATAATCAGGAGCAATGAAACGTCAGAACGCCCAACCTATCGGCGACATGATACGCCGTTTCCTGCGTGAAGGGGGACTGGAATCGCCCCTGAACGAGTACCGCCTCATCCAATCGTGGGAGGCGGTGCTCGGCAAGGCTATTGCCCGCTACACAGGACAGATGTACATCAAGCACCAGACCCTCTACGTCCACCTCACCTCCCCCGCCCTCAGGCAAGACCTGCAGATGTCGCGCCAATCCCTTGTGCGCCGCCTCAACGAGGCCGTGGGTGCACAGGTTATCGTAGATATTGTTTTCCGATAACTCCACATTTTCAGGATTACACAAGAAGAGGCCAACAAAATAATGGAGCAATGGCTAAGTTGATACTACCTCATCCATCCGGCAGTCGTGCGGCTCGTGGGGAATCTCCCCGGTGAGGAGTTGGAAGGGGAAACAGAGGCCGAGCTTGTAGGCACAAGAGAGGCGGGGAAGCAGGCGGTCGTAGTAGCCCTTGCCACGACCAAGGCGGTTGCCGTATCGGTCGAAGGCCATGCCGGGAATGACGGCCAACGTAATACGATGATAATCAGTAAAAAGTTCGCCCGAAGGTTCCAAGATACCGTAGCTGCCAAGGCGGAGGCAATGAGGACCGGTATAGTGATGGAGTTCCAAATCATCGCCCACAACGGTAGGCAGGATGAGTTCCTTCCGGCCGCACCAGCGGTCAATGAACGCATGGGTCTCCACTTCGTCGGGAAGGGAATGGTAGAGAAGCACCGTATCGGCCCCGACAAACCGAGGATGCTGCTCCAGCCTTTGGAGCAAAGATACAGAAAGGGCTTCCAACTCCGCACGGGAGTAGGAAGCCTTTATCGTTCGGATGGACTGGCGAAGAAGTCGCTTCGTCCCTAATTCTTCACTCTTCATTCTTCACTCTTCACTTTTGCCTCTTCACTCTTCACCACCTTCGGCACACTCTCGCCACGCTCCAACACCTCGACGGCACGCAGCACGGCGGGATCGGTCAGGTTAAGATATTCGATGTACTCCTCCATGCCCAGCATGTTGTAGATGATGTTGCCATAGAGCGATTCCTCGAAGAGCGCACGCGAGCGATAGAGCATGTTGTTCCGACGCTTCAGGCCGCGCTGGTCGGCATAGCGGGCAAACTGTTCAAGGAGTCCCTGACGCTTGAGATAGCTCTCCAATTCCTTGTCGTCGGTGTACTCCTTCAGGCGGGGACGGTTCCGGTCGGTATAGTCGAAGGCAAACTTCACTATCAGCCCGCGCATGGCGGCCATCTTATAATAAGAGGTGTAATCGCTGGTGTCCTGCGGCACAAAGATGTCGGGCATGATGCCGCCGCCACCATAGACGGGACGGCCGATAGAGGTGTGGAACATGGAGCTTTCGTCCTGATGGATACTGTCCTGTGAAAAGAACTCGCCATGCTCGTAGCGGGTGAGGATATCCATGTCATACTCTTCGCCTTTCCCCTTACTGTAGGGTTTCTGAATGCATCGTCCGGCCGGGGTGTAGTAGCGGGCCACGGTGAGCCGCATGGCCGAACCGTCGCGGAACTCGAAAGGCTGTTGCACCAATCCCTTTCCGAAAGAACGACGGCCGATAACGGTGCCGCGGTCATTGTCCTGAATGGCTCCGGCAAAGATTTCGCTGGCGCTGGCCGAGATTTCGTCAATCAGCACGATGATGGGCATTCCCTGCACATTGCCCCGACCATTGGAGCGGTACTCTTCGCGGGGACTGTTGCGTCCCTCGGTATAGACTATCAGGCGGTTCTTGGGCAGGAACTCGTTCACCATCTGAACGGCCGCAGCCATGTAACCTCCGGTATTTCCGCGCAAGTCAACGATGATTCCCTGACAATTGTACTGGCCAAAGGTGGCCAAGGCGATAAGCAACTCGGGGTAAGTGGTTTCACCGAACTTGTTGATACGCATGTAGCCGAACTTGTCGGTAATCATGTAAGCGGCGTCGATACTCTTGACGGGGATGTCGCCACGGACGATGGTGAAGCTGAGGGGCTGTTTCTCGCCCTGACGGTGAATACCGAGTTTCACTTGGGTTCCCTTGGGTCCCTTCAGGCGGCGCATGGTCTCCTCGTTGGTCACCATCTTGCCCACGTAGGCTGAATCATCGACGGAAATGATACGGTCGCCGGCCATCAGGCCCACCTTCTCCGAAGGGCCTCCTTTGATGACACTGTTGATATGCACCGTGTCCGCCTGGATGGTAAACTGTACACCGATGCCACTGAAGCTGCCCTTCAGTTCCGCATTCGTCTCCTCCAGGTCTTTGGCGGGAATGTAAGTGGAGTGCGGGTCCAGTTCCTTCAGCACTTGGGGCATCACCTCTTCCACCATCTCATCCACATTGACGGAGTCCACATACATCTCATCGACGATGTGGAGCAGGTCGCTCACTTTGTTGGTGGAAACGTTGATGACGTTCAAATAAGGCCTCAGCATCCGGCGGGTGAAGTACATTCCTACGGCGATGCCGGTCACCACACCGGCGATGATTAACAGGGCTATGTTACGGGATTTCATTGTTCCTTGATTATTCCTTTCATTATTCTTTCATTTCCAAATAGCACACCTCGATGCCGGCACGTTCGAGCAGGCGGATGCCGTCTTCGAGGCGGTACTTCTCGGAGTAGACCACGCGACGCACACCCGACTGGATGATGAGCTTGGCGCACTCGATGCAGGGCGAGGCAGTGACGTACATGGTAGCCCCTTCGCTGCTGTTGCCTGAGCGGGCAATCTTGGTGATGGCGTTGGCCTCGGCATGGAGTACGTAGGGCTTGGTCACGTTGTTCTCGTCCTCGCACACGTTCTCGAAGCCCGAGGGGGTGCCGTTGTAGCCGTCGGAGATAATCATGTTGCCCTTCACCACCAGACAGCCCACCTTGCGGCGCCGGCAATAGGAGTTCTCGGCCCAAATACCCGCCATGCGGATATAACGGCGGTCGAGGTCGATTTGTTTTTTATCGATGTTGCTCATACGCTTTTCTTTCTTTTATTCATAGGGGCGGAAGAGGATGTATGGTGCCTCCGCCTCCTTCAGTTTCAAGTAGTTGTAATCGCCGTCGTAAGCCACGGCATTCTGGATGGACTTTATCACCAGTTTGCTCAGCTGGTCCGACGGATTACCCGTCTCCTTGAAGCGGAGCGAGATGGTCCGTTCCTTCAGGTCCACACTCCACGTGCCGCTGAAGTTCTTGTCGAGCGTGCGGCCCGTGAATCCGGTCCGGTTATCAAACTTGATGTAAAAGGTCCCCTCCTTGGCGATGGTCTTGGCCTGTTCTTCGTTGAGCACCGGACGGTTGGAGGCACCGAAAAGGTTGCTCACCTTCCACGTGCGACCCACGAAGATATCGATGTCGTCCTCCTCGTTGCACGATGCGAGCGAAAGCCCCGCACACAGCACGGCAAGGAGGAGGAGGGGAAAAAGGTGAATGGTTCGTTTCATACAGTCTTATCCTCTGCGTCCTTTCACGCTTGTGTCAACCTTGATACCGTTGCGGCGAAGCAGGGCGTCGATGGTGGGTTCCTGTCCGCGGAAGTCCTTGTAGAGGGTCATGGGATGCACCGTGCCCCCTTTCTCCAACAGCTTGCGACGGAACGCTTCACCGGCTTCGCGGCTGAAAAGGCCACGCTCCTTGAACACCGAGAAGGCATCGGCATCGAGCACCTCGGCCCACTTGTAGCCGTAGTAACCGGCCGAGTAGCCGCCGTCCATGATGTGGGAGAACATGACACTCATGCAGGTGCCCTGCACGGCGGGCAGCACCTGCAGCTTGGCCCACACGGCTTTCTCGAACTTCTCCACGTCGCCGTCGAAGTCTTCCGTAAGGGTGTACCAGGCCATATCAAGCATACCGTACTTCACCTGTCCGATGCACCCGTTGGCCACGTTGAAGTTCCGGGCGGCCTTCATGCGCTCCACCAGTTCGTCGGGGATGAGTTCGCCCGTCTCGTAGTGGCGGGCAAAGGTGTGAAGGAACTCCTTCTCGCCGGCCCAGTTCTCCATGATTTGCGAAGGCAGCTCCACAAAGTCGCGATAGACGCTGGTGCCGCTCATGGCGCGGTAGGTGGTGTTGGCCATCAGTCCGTGGATGGCGTGGCCGAACTCGTGCAGGAAGGTCTCCACCTCGCCCATGGTCAGCAGGGCCGGACGTTCGGCCGTAGGCTTGGTGAAGTTCATGGTGATGGAGACATGGGGGCGGCTGTTGGTGCCGTCGGCCTCCTTCCACTGCTCCTTGTACTCCGTCATCCAGGCACCGCTCTGCTTGCTGGCGCGGGGATGATAGTCGGCGTAGAGCACAGCTAAGAATGAGCCGTCCTCGTCCAACACTTCGTAGGCTTTCACATCGGGGTGATATACGGGGATGTCCTTGTTCTCCCGGAAGGTGATGCCGTAGAGGCGGGTGGCGAGGCCGAAGACACCCTCCTGCACCTTGCTCAGTTCGAAGTAGGGGCGCAGCAGTTCGGCATCCATGTCGTACTTGGCCTTGCGCAACTTGTCGCTATAGTAGCCCCAGTCCCACGACTGCAACTGGAAGTCAGCCCCCTCGGTCTGGCGGGCAAAGGCCTGCACCTCGGCGGCCTCCTTGCGGGCCACGGGCATGTAGGCCTCAATCAATTGGTCGAACAGGTGATAGACATTCTCGCTGTTCTCGGCCATGCGCTGCTCCAAGACGTAGTCGGCATGGGTGTTGTAGCCCAGCAGGTTGGCCATCTGGCGACGGAGGCTGACGATGCGCTTCACCGTCTCCTTGTTGTCCAGCGAGTCGCCCTTGCTACATTGGGTATTGTAGGCCATGTACATCTGACGACGCAGGTCGCGGTCCTGACAATAGGTCATGAAGGGCGAGTAGCTGGGGGCGGCCAGGGTGAAGACCCATCCCTCCTTGCCACGCTCTTTGGCAGCCTCGGCCGCAGCATCCACCGATGTGGGAGGAAGGCCGGCCAATTGGGCCGAATCAGTAAGATGGAGTTCAAAGGCGTTGTTCTCCTTCAAGGCATTCTGTGCGAACTTCAGGCGCAGGGCGCTCAACTCCTTGCTGCAAGCGCGGTACTGTTCCTTGTCAGCCTCGGACAGGTTGGCTCCGCTACGCACAAAGCCGATATAAATCTTCTCCAGCAGTTCGTGGTCCTCGGCCGTCAGCGCAGGGTCGTTCTTCCGGCTTCCGTACACCGTCTTCACACGCTGGAACAGTTCGGGATTCAGGCTGATGTTGTTCCCATGTTCGGTCAACAGGGGCGACATCTTCTGGGCTATCTCCTGCAGGGTGTCGTTGGTCTCGGCCTCCATCAGGTTGTAGAAGACGTTGAGCACCCTGCCCAGCATGACGCCACTGTTGGCATAGGGCACGATGGTGTTTTCAAAAGTAGGTGCTTCGGGATTGTTCACAATGTCGGCGATTTCCTTGTTCTCGGCCTCCATGCCCGCCATCATGGCCGGTTCGTAGTGAGCCGCCTGAATCAGGTGGAAGGGTGCGGTGCCGTGCGGAGTGGCGTACTCCTGCACAAGGAAGGGGTTCGAGGCATTTTCCTCGGAGTTCTTACAAGACTGTGTCATCATTGTCGTACAAATTAGTAGAGCCGAAAGGCCCGCTGTCAGTTTCTTCATATTTTCTTCTATCTATTTTTTACTATGGCTTGGGGGTTCCGTACCTTAATTTAACCGTTTAAGGATGTAAAAATACGGTAAAAGCTATAATCTTCACTGAAAGTACCTTCTTTTTTAACAAAAGATAACCTATCATTCCCTCTATAAAGGAGAGATACCGGCATCACTTCTTTATTTCACGCTTTGGAATGAACATTTCACGTCGTGGAATATTCAT
>CAZDAN010000082.1:0-8653 GCA_964503565.1 uncultured Bacteroides sp. | reverse complement strand
AGGACACATGCCTCTCACGCATGGAACACGGGTTCGATTCCCGTAGGCGCTACAACAAAATGGGCAGCTACTCAACCGAGTAGCTGCTTTTTTGTTACAAAACCATTAAATCTTTCTTTTTTTTATGGCTGTTCAAGGGTTATTTCATACCTTTGTAGGTCGAAAAGAAAATATCCAAGGCATGAATACTTATAATAACATTACCGCTGAAGAGATACAAGAGGATATGCGCTATCTTCAATTGTTGGCGCACCGCTATCCTACTATTGCCGATGCAAGCACCGAAATCATCAATCTGCAAGCAATCCTGAACCTGCCTAAGGGAACTGAACATTTCTTGGCCGATTTGCATGGCGAGCACGAGGCTTTCCAACACGTGTTGCGTAATGCCAGTGGCTCGGTGAAACGCAAAGTGAACGAAATCTTCGGCAATACCCTGCGCGAATCGGAGAAGAAAGAGTTGTGTACACTCATCTATTACCCCGAGCAGAAGTTGCAATTGGTGAAAAGTCGCGAGAAGGATTTGGAGGACTGGTACATGACGACGCTGAACCAATTGGTGCGCGTGTGTCAGAATGTCTCGTCGAAATACACCCGCTCCAAGGTGCATAAGGCTTTGCCTCAGGAGTTCTCTTATATCATTCAGGAATTGATGCACGAGTCGTCTATAGAACCCAATAAGGCGGCTTATATCAATGTTATTATCTCATCCATTATCGAGACGCGAAGGGCCGACGACTTCATCATCGCCCTGTGTAATCTTATCCAACAACTGACCATCGATCGCTTGCATATCGTGGGCGACATCTACGATCGGGGTCCTGGTGCACACATCATCATGGACACTTTGTGCGACTATCACCATTTTGACATCCAATGGGGTAACCACGACATCCTGTGGATGGGTGCCGCCGCCGGAAACGATGCCAGCATGGCCAACGTCCTCCGCCTCTGCATGCGCTATGGCAACTTGGCCACACTGGAAGATGGTTATGGCATCAACCTCCTGCCCCTGGCCACTTTTGCCATGGAGACGTATGCCGATGACCCGTGTACACTCTTCGGCCCTAAGATTGACGAAAACGATACGACGCACAATGCCAAGACGCGCCGACTGATGGCACAGATGCACAAGGCTATCAGTGTCATCCAGTTCAAACTGGAAGCCGCCATTATCAAACGTCGGCCGGATTTCGACATGAATGACCGACTGATGCTACATCACATAGACTTTGATCGTGGCTTATTCGTGCTTGATGGAAAGGAGTACGAAATGAACGACACATTCTTCCCCACTGTTGATCCGAAAGATCCCTATCGCCTCAGTACTGAAGAGGAGGAAATCATACAGAAAATTCACCACTCGTTCGTCACCAGCGACAAGCTGAAGAAACACATGCGTTGCATGTTGAAGAACGGATGCATGTACAATGTCTGCAATTCCAATCTCCTCTTTCATGCCTCCGTCCCCCTCAATGCCGACGGTTCGCTGAAGGAGGTGAACATCGATGGCCAATATTACAAAGGAAAGGCCATGCTCGAAAAGGTGGGACGCCTCATCCGTTCGGCTTTCAACGAAGACACCAACTCCGAGGAGCGCCTCTTCGCCCGCGACTACATGTGGTATTTGTGGTGTGGAAAAGATGCCGCCCCCTTCGACAAGGACAAGATGTCCACCTTCGAACGCTATTTCATCAAGGACAAATCCCTCCACAAGGAGACAAAGGGCTACTACTACACCCTGCGCAACGATGAGAAAGTGTGCGACATGCTGCTCGATGAATTCGGTGTAGAGGGGCGTCATCGTCACATCATCAATGGCCACGTACCTGTGAAGACGTTGAAAGGCGAAAATCCCATCAAGGCCAACGGCAAGTTGCTCGTTATTGATGGTGGATTCAGCAAAGCCTACCAACCGGAGACGGGCATTGCCGGCTACACCCTCGTTTATCACTCGCGCGGTATGCAGCTTGTTCAACACGAACCTTTCACCTCTACACAGAAAGCCATCGAAGAGGGACAAGACATCAAGTCGACCACCCTGCTCGTGGAGTTGAGCCAACAACGTGTGATGGTGCGCGACACCGACGAAGGACGTGCCTTGGCCAAGCAAATCACCGACCTCAAACGCTTGCTTGTGGCCTATCGCAAGGGATTTATCAAGGAGCAAGGGAAATAATCTTCTGGTGTGGCTTTTCAAACGGAACTGATTGATGGCTGGTATTTATCTTCATATTCCATTTTGCAAATGCCGATGTGCGTATTGCGGCTTTTTCTCTTCTACGGATATGGATCAGAAGGAGGCGTATGTCAATGCTTTATGCCGAGAATTGGAGATGAGGCGGAAGTATGTCGGAGGCGAAACGATACAAACCATCTATGTGGGCGGAGGCACTCCGTCGCAACTCTCCTTGCTACAGTTGGATCGGTTGTTCTCCTATATATATAAGCTATATAACGTGGAAACCGATGCAGAGGTCACTTTAGAGGTGAACCCGGATGACCTCAGGGATGAGTATGCCTCAGCCTTGGGAACTTCTTTGCCTATCAATAGGTTGAGCATGGGCGTGCAGACGTTCAATGACAACCGCTTGCGTTTCCTTCGGCGTCGCCATACGGCTTCGCAAGCCATTGAGGCGGTGGAGAGATGCAGACGCTATGGATTCAGTAACCTGAGTATTGACCTGATTTATGGTTTGCCAGAGGAGACAATGGAAGAATGGGAGTATGATTTGCAACTGGCACTCTCGTTGCAGGTGCCCCATTTGTCGGCTTATCATTTGACGTATGAGGAGGGTACTCCCCTTTGGAAACTGAAAGAACAGAGTAAGGTGGAAGAGGTTGACGAGGAACTCAGTGCCGCCATGTATGTCCGATTGGTGGAACGGCTTACCAGTGCAGGATATGAGCACTATGAGATTTCCAACTTTTGCCAACCAGGCATGGAGTCACGTCATAATAGTAGCTATTGGAAAGCCATTCCTTACATAGGATGTGGGGCGGCTGCCCACTCCTTCGACGGGAAGTCGCGTCAATGGAATGTGGCTTCTATACCTTGTTATATTAAGGGAATCAACGAGGGGCGTCCTCAAGTTGAGCGGGAGGAATTGGACCTCTATACCCGTTACAACGACTATCTGGTGACTTCGCTTCGTACTCGTTGGGGAGCATCGCTGGAGGTGTTGAAAGGGAAATTCGGCTCTGCGTTGCATGACTATTGTCTGGAAATTGCCCGACGGTACATTGGACAACAGTTACTTCAGATTGATGGTGGCTCTCTGCATCTGACCGAGAAGGGCGTATTCCTTTCCGACGGTATCATCAGCGATTTGCTATGGGTTGAGTAAAAGAGTATTATGGAATAAAAGACTAAATAACTAATTTAAACAAAAAACAACAAGATGATTAAAAGACTGATTTTTTTGGGAGTAACTGTAGGTTTGGCTATTATTCCCGTGTTGGCACAAACACCGGCTTTCCCTGGCGCTGAGGGTTATGCCCGCTACACGACTACGGGCGGACGTAGTGGGTCGGTGTACCGTGTGACAAACTTGAATGATTCGGGTACCGGTTCGTTACGCGATGCGGTAAGCAAATCGAACCGCTTCATCGTATTCGATGTGTCGGGCACCATCAAACTGAAGTCAACGCTGAAGATTTCGAAGGATAACATCACCATTGCCGGACAGACGGCTCCCGGCGATGGCATTTGCTTGCGCGACTATTCCGTACAGGTCAGTGCCAACAATGTCATTATCCGCTTCATCCGTTTTCGTATGGGCGACGAGGCCAAGCAGGAGAACGATGCCATGTGGGGGCGCGACAAGAAGAATATCATCATCGACCATTGTTCACTTTCGTGGAGTACGGATGAATGTGGCTCGTTCTACGGAAACAAGAACTTTACCATGCAATGGTGTCTGCTGAGCGAAAGTCTGACCAATTCGGTACATGGCAAAGGTTCGCATGGATATGGAGGTATTTGGGGCGGACAGGGTGCCAGTTTCCATCACAACATGTTGGCCAACCACAATAGCCGTACGCCCCGCCTGTGTGGAAGCCGCTACACAAACGATGCTGCTAATGAGAAGGTTGACTTGAGGAACAATTTCTACTACAACTGGGGACAAGGCCCCGGCCCTTATTCGGGTGAAGGAGGAAGCTATAACATGGTAAATTGTTATCATAAGCCGGGTCCCGGCACCAAAGCTGCTACGGCCGGACGTATCTTCCAACCCAATGCCGACAATGGAAGCAATGCACAGGCAAAGGGTGTGTGGGGTGTCTTCTATGTGAGTGGAAACTATTTTGATGACACTTGTCCTTCGCTGAACAGTACGGCTAAGTCCAATGTGAAAAAGACCAATGCCGACAACTGGAATGGTATTCACCCCGATACAGGAAATGGAGCCTTGCCGGCAGGCGGTATCAAAAGCACGACGGAGTTTGATGTCGCTTCGGTGACCACCCACACGGCACAGGTGGCTTATGAAAAGATTCTGGATTACGTGGGAGCTTCGTACCGTCGCGACACCGTGGACAAACGTGTCATCAGCGACGCTATCAGCGGAACCTATAAGTTTAAAGGTTCGAATGGCAGTACGGGTGGAATCATTGATTCACAGAGCGATGTAGGCGGATGGCCCGAATTGAAGAGTGAAACACGTCCGAAAGACTCTAACAACGATGGCATTCCCGACGAATGGGCTGCCGCGAATATGCCTGCCGGTGCTTCATACAAAACCAAGCATGAGTCGGGATATTCCTACTTGGAAATGTATGCCAACAGTTTGGTGGAGCACATCATGAAAGCCGGCGTAGCCGATGCTGAATACACTCCGTACAACGACTTTGGTGATGCCGATGGTATACAATCGGTGCAAATGGCAGAGCCGAAGGTTCTTCGCACAGAGTTTTATACTATTTCAGGTGTACGTTTGCACGCGCCCCAATCAGGAGTCAACATCATCCGCTACATCCTCACCGACGGTAGTGTGAAGAGCGAGAAGGTGTATATTCAATAAAGAAAAGTTTTTTAGAGCAAAATAAAATCATTCCCAATGCACGGAATCTGTTTGTGTCTTTTCTTTTCCTTTACATCCTTTAGTAATAATGTCTGCATTTTTATTTTATCGCTATTTCATCAAAGTGAAAGGGTGCATAATGGGCGCAAATTTGCATAAACATGCAAAAGGGGAGGGATGGAAGTCCGGGGGCGGACGGACGTTTCCGCTTGGCCTGTCCTAAACATGCGCGGAACTTTAGGAGTGCTACGGCTTGTGTGCAGTTGTGCACGGGTGGAAATTCAGGAGTTCTTCGGCGGAAGTTTAGGAGCGAAAGAACGGAAGTTTAGGATTGATGGTCATGAAAGGCGGCATCGGGCGAAGTGGATCGTCGTTTTCGTGACACGTTTGAATGCATAATTATACAATCACTCTGCATGAATATGCGGAATTGACCGCGCGAGAATTGCGTATATGGGCACAACTTTTTTTTGTGAACGAAAGATGGTGAAATACTAAAAGAGTTGTATGTGCTTGGTATTTAATGTGTTGATAAGTGAGTGCCAGTCCGTTGATAAGGGGACGCTGTCCATGGGTTGAGGGTGAAGATGCAACACTTTTTTTATGTTTCTTTACAAGGGAAGTTCCTAAAATTTGACTGTTTCTTTCCGCCGGAGTTGTCGCGAATAAAAAAAAGTCTGTAGTGCACGAAGAGGCACGGCAGACTTTCATTTCTTGTGGTAAAGACGATAGGGATTACTTTACGCAAGCTGAATCGCACTTTACAGAATCGCATGCTACGGTTGCGCACTTCGTTGAATCGCATGCTATAGAGTCACAGCAAGCTGTTGCTTTCTGACACTTTACAGAGTCGCAGCAAACTGCTGTTGAATCACAAGTTTCGTTGTTGGCTGTCTTGTTTCCACAAGAAGCGAAAGAGATAGCTGCAAACGCTGCAAAAACCAATACCAAATTCTTCATTTTCTTTTTTTCTTTTTTACTGTAAAACAATCTATATTCTAAAAACGGGCACAAAGTTAGGTACTTTTTTCGTTGGTTGTATCACTTTGGGCGTTTTTTTTGCTTACATTTCTTATATTTCGTTAATGTAATACGTGAGTTGTCACATATAAATGCTATTTTTGCTTATTCTAAGCGAAATGTATGACAGACAACAGTGTATTTCAGGACAAAAAGGCGGCGTTTTACACTCTTGGGTGCAAACTGAACTTTGCCGAAACTTCTACCCTTGGCAAACAGTTGAAAGAGGCGGGGGTGCGCACGGTACGCAAGGGCGAGGTGGCCGACATCTGTGTGGTGAACACCTGTTCGGTGACCGAGGTGGCCGACCGCAAGTGCCGACAAGCCATTCATCGGTTAGTGAAGAATCATCCGGGTGCCTTTGTGGTAGTGACGGGGTGTTATGCCCAGTTGAAGCCCGAGCGTATTGCTGAAATTGAAGGGGTTGACCTCGTGGTAGGTGCTGAACAGAAGGGGCGTATCATAGAACTGATTGATGAGCGCTTGTCGGAGAAGGTTGTTACAGAGAAGGTGCTTTCCACCTCCATGAAGGAGATTCGCAGCTTTGCCCCTTCTTGTTCAAGAGGCGACCGTACCCGTTATTTCTTGAAGGTGCAGGACGGATGTGATTACTTCTGTACCTATTGTACCATACCATACGCCCGTGGTCGTAGCCGCAACGGTACGATTGCTTCGTTGGTGGAACAGGCCCGGCAGGTGGCTGCCGAGGGGGGGAAGGAGATTGTAATAACCGGAGTCAATATCGGAGATTTTGGAAAAACTACGGGGGAAACATTCCTCGACTTGGTAAAGGCTCTTGATGAGGTGGAGGGCATCCGGCGTTATCGTATCTCCTCCATTGAGCCTAATCTGTTGACCGACGAGATTATTGATTATGTGGCCCAGTCGCGGGCTTTCATGCCCCATTTTCATATTCCTCTCCAATCGGGTAGCGATGAGGTGCTCAGATTGATGCACCGCCGCTATGACACGGCGCTGTTCTCTGAGCGTATTGCGCACATCAAGCGGGTGATGCCCGATGCGTTCATCGGTATTGATGTGATTGTGGGAACTCGTGGAGAGACAGAGGAGTACTTTGATGCGGCCCATCGCTTTTTGCAGAATCTTGATTTCACTCAGTTGCATGTGTTCAGTTACTCGGAACGTCCCGGTACGCAGGCCTTGAAGATTGACCACAAGGTGTCTCCCGATGAGAAACATCGGCGCAGCCAGCTGTTGCTGACTCTCAGTGATGAGAAGACTGAGGCGTTCTATGCCCGCCACATCGGTTGCGAAGCTACCGTGTTATTGGAACATCCCAAGCCCAGGCAGCCTTTTCACGGTTTCACTGAGAATTATGTGCGTGTTGAAGTGGCTGAGGCTGACAGTGGCATGGACAATCAGTTGGTGCGTGTGCGTATGGTGGGATTCAATGAGGACAAGACGGCGTTGAAAGCAGAGATAATAGAAAACAATAAATAGGTAAAAGGAGTGAAAAAACTTGCTATCGTCATATTGAACTGGAATGGAGCGCAGATGCTCCGAACCTTTCTTCCCTCAGTAATCGAACATTCGGCATCGGATGGGGTAGAGGTGTGTGTGGCAGACAATGCTTCTGCCGACGATTCTCTTGAGGTGATGCACAGGTTGTTCCCTGATGTGCGTCTTGTGCTGCTTGAGCAGAATTATGGCTTTGCTGAAGGGTACAATCGTGCTTTGGCTCAGACGGATGCCGAATATTGTCTGTTGCTCAACTCGGATGTGGAGGTTACTTCGGGCTGGCTTGCTCCGATGCTCGATTATATGGATGCCCATCCTGAAGTGGCCGCTTGTCAGCCTAAGATACGTAGCTATCATCGCAGGGAGGAGTTTGAACATGCCGGTGCTTGTGGCGGTTTTATCGATTGCTATGGTTATCCTTTTTGTCGTGGCCGTATGATGGAAACGGTGGAAAAGGATGGCGGGCAGTACGATTCCATCATTCCCATCTTTTGGGCAACAGGTGCCGCTTTGCTTATCCGTACGGCTGACTATCGGGAAGTTGGCGGGCTGGATGCAAAGTTCTTTGCTCACATGGAGGAGATAGACCTCTGTTGGCGTTTGCGTAGTCGTGGACGTGGTATCGTATGCATCCCTCAAAGTGTGGTCTATCATGTGGGGGGGGCTACACTCAATAAGGACAATCCCCGTAAAACTTATCTGAATTTCCGCAACAACCTGCTGATGCTTTACAAGAATCTGCCGGAGGCTGAACTTCGTCCCGTTATGCGTGTACGTTGGTTTCTTGATATGGTGGCAGCTTTACAATATCTTCTCAAGGGCGAATGGGGAAATGTCCGTGCAGTTCTTCGTGCCCGTAAGGATTATGCTTCTATGCGCCTTGGTTATCGGCAGCTTCGCGACGAGAATATGGTTAAAACCGTACAACCTGTCCAATTGGAGCGCTTTTCTTGGGGTCTTCTTTGGCGGTACTATGTTCGTGGGGTACGCCGATTCAGTCAATTGGGATAATGAATCTCACTCTTCTTTATAGAGCTTCATCCGCAACAGCAACGGTTGTGGAATACTGATAAATGGAACACGGATTACACAGGAAATGCGAATAAGAGTTTCGCGTCTGTGTAATCCGT
>CAZDAN010000081.1:0-8708 GCA_964503565.1 uncultured Bacteroides sp. | reverse complement strand
CCATCAAGAACCAGGGTGAAGAGTTGGAGCTCCTCCAAAAGGAGAACGACAAGTTGCAAGCCAAGCTCGCCAAATTGGCTCCCGCACCTGCCAAGGCCAAGAAGGAAGCTGCTCCGAAGGCAAAAAAAGAGGCAGCACCAAAGAAAGCTCCTGCCAAGAAGACAACCAAAAAAGCTGAATAATCCAGCCTATTAAATGAATCTTACAAACGAGAACTATGTCGAAAGTGACATGGTTCTCGTTTTTTCTTTATATGATTGGTTAAAAAAGAATGATTTTCTTTTGTTCTTCGCGCGGCATGCACTATCTTTGCCCAAAAGATTATCGTATGAAATATATAGGAGCACACGTCAGCGCATCGGGTGGAGTGGAAAATGCCCCCGTAAATGCACACGCCATAGGTGCAAATGCCTTTGCATTGTTCACCAAGAATCAAAGACAATGGGTAAGCCCTCCACTTACACAAAAAAGCATCAGCCTCTTCAAGAAGCGTTGCAAGGAGTTTGGTTTCACCCCGGAATACATTCTACCCCACGACAGTTACCTCATCAACTTAGGGCATCCCGAAGAAGAGGGATTGGCCAAGTCACGGGCTGCATTCCTCGATGAAATGCAACGGTGCGAACAGTTAGGACTGAAACTGCTGAACTTTCATCCGGGCAGCCATCTGAACAAAATAACCCCCGAAGCCTGCCTCGACCGCATCGCTGAAAGCATCAATCTGACATTGGCACAGACAGAAGGAGTGACGGCCGTCATTGAAAACACAGCCGGACAAGGAAGTAACATGGGATTCAGCTTCTATCACCTGCGCCACATCATCGACCGCGTGGAAGACAAGAGCCGCGTAGGCTTCTGCATAGACACATGTCACACCTTCACAGCCGGCTACGATTTGGTAGAAGAATACGACAAAGTATGGGCAGAGTTGGATGAAGTGGTAGGCCTCAACTATCTGAAAGGCATCCACCTGAACGACAGCAAGAAACCATTGGCCAGCCATGTGGATCGCCACGACAGCATCGGAAAGGGGCTCATCAATCAGGACTTTTTCTCCCGTCTGATGCGTGATTCACGTTTCGACAACATTCCCATCATTCTGGAAACTCCCGATGAAAGCCTGTGGGCAGAGGAAATAGCATGGCTGAGAAAAGAAAGTGAAATGGTAAAAGCATAAAAGAACCTCATAAATAACATTAAAAACTAAAACAACACATGAAAAGTGATCCGAAAGAGTGCCTCTATTGCACCAACAACGAAACATTGCACAATCTGATGATTGAAATTGCACAACTGAACGTATCGCGCGTATTCCTCTTCAAGGAACAAACTTACCACGGCCGCTGCCTGGTTGCTTATAAAGACCATGTGAACGACCTGTTTGAATTGAGTGACGAAGAGCGTAACGCTTTTATGGCCGACGTGACCCGAGTAACCCGTGCCATGGACAAGGTGTTCCACCCCGAGAAAATCAACTATGGAGCTTACAGCGACAAACTCTCGCACCTCCACTTCCACTTGGCTCCCAAGTATGTAGATGGTCCCGACTACGGTGGCACTTTCCAGATGAACCCTGGCAAAGTTTACCTCACTGACCAAGAATATCAGGAGATGATTGACGCCATAAAGGCGGCTCTCTAACCGATTTGCCATGAGAGGGTGTTTCTAAAAGAATTTAGGCACACCCTCTTTTTTTCTTATTTGCTTGTCTGGATGAGCCGTTTTATTTCATCCAACTGCATTTTGATGTCCTTCAATTCGCTCTTCAGAGCCTTCATTTCAGCCTGTCCGGCCTCCTTTTCAAGGAAACTGTGCATCTGTTCGCTGATGGCTTTCATGCCGGCAATAGAGGGATGGCTACGCTGCTTTTCGATGTTGTACAGCGTAACGACGGGTACACCATAGCGGTGGCAGATGGTGTAAACCGACTCGTTGATGCTTCCCTTCAGTTCGCTGTTCAGCATATAATAGACACTGGCACGGGGATAGAGATACTGCAATCCGTTCAGCAGGTAAGCCAAAGCAGGACGGAAACTGTAAAGTTCTTCACGTGTCCAGCTGTCATACTTGTATTCTCCGATGGGAGCACCCGCCCAACTGTCGTTGGTGGCTCCAAAGATAAGGATGATATCGGGGTTTCCTAACTTGTCCATGCGGGTGATGAAAGAGCGGTCGCTGTAGTCCTCCTTCCGATAGCCCGTGTTGCAGATAGTGGAGCCACTATAGGAGTTGTTCACCTCCAACACATAGCCATAGTTGTTCAGGAACTGGTGCCACCAGGTCTGTTCCACTTTGACCACATCGTTCTTGTCGGCCGGGTACCACACTAAGTTTGTATCGGGTTTTACGTGTCCCTTGAAGGTTGAATACGAGTCGCCTAAGATAGACACTTTCTTCTGTGCCCATGCTCCCATGCAGGTGATCAGGGCCAGATTGAATAGGATTAAATATTTTTTCATGATGTTCATCAGGTTATTTATAGGTACGGATTACACAAATCCGTAAAATTCGTGTAATCCGTACCTACTTATAGAAAAGTTACTTACTCAGTTGCTCGTGCATGTTCAGTGCGGCACGTCGGCCGTCGCCCATGGCGAGGATGACGGTTGCGCCTCCGCGCACGATGTCGCCACCGGCATAGATGGTGGGAATGTTACTCTGCATCTGTTCGTTCACGGCGATGGTGTTCTTGCGGCCCAGCTCCAGCCCCTTTACCGAAGTGGGGACAATGGGGTTGGGTGATACACCTACGGCCACCACGGCCATGTCGATGTCGAGTGTGACCGTTGCACCGGGGATAGCCACAGGGCTGCGGCGTCCGCTGGCATCGGGCTCTCCCAATTCCATCTTCTGCAGGACAACCTGTTTCACGGCACCCTTTTCGTCGGCAATGTATTCCAAGGGGTTGTGCAGGGTCAGGAACTCGATACCCTCTTCCTTGGCGTGCTTCACCTCTTCGAGGCGGGCAGGCATTTCGGCTTCGCTACGGCGATAGACAATCCACACTTTCTCGGCACCCAAGCGCTTGGCTGTGCGGCACGAGTCCATAGCGGTGTTTCCACCACCCACTACGATGACATTCTTGGCCGGATTGATGGGAGTGTCGGTTTCGGGGTTCGAGGCATCCATCAGATTCACACGGGTGAGGTACTCGTTGCTGGACATGATGTTCACACTGTTCTCGCCCGGGATTTTCATGAAGTTGGGCAATCCGGCACCGCTGGCGATGAAGATGCCCTTGTAACCCTCCTGCTGCAGTTCCTCTACGCTGATGGTCTTTCCGATGATGCAGTCCTTCACGAACTTCACGCCCATCTTCTCGAGGTTGTTGATTTCCACATCGACAATCTTGTTGGGCAAGCGGAATTCGGGAATACCATATTTCAACACACCGCCAATCTCGTGCAGAGCTTCAAAGACGGTCACGTCGTAACCATATTTCACCATGTCGCCGGCAAAGCTCAGTCCGGCAGGACCTGAACCCACGACGGCAATCTTCATGCCATTCGGCTCGGCCAATTCGGGCAGGACAATGTTGCCGCTTTCGCGTTCGTAGTCGGCCACGAAACGCTCGAGGTTACCTATAGCCACGGCAGGCTTGCCCATTTTCAGGTGCATACACTGGCTTTCGCACTGTTTCTCCTGCGGACATACGCGGCCGCACACGGCGGGCAGGGCCGAGGTGTGCTTCAACACACGGGCAGCTTCGAGGAACTCGCCGCGCTCCACATTCTTGATGAACGAGGGAATGTTGATGCTCACGGGGCAACCCTGCATACAGGTGGGGTTGGCACAGTCGAGACAGCGCTTGGCCTCCGTCATGGCCTGCTCCTTGGTGTAGCCGGTGTTCACCTCCTCGGTGCGGGTGGTGGCACGATATACAGGGTCCAGTTCGTTCATCGGACAGCGCTCGATGGCAGTACGGTCTTTCGGCTTCATGCTTTTGCGCAGTTCCTCGCGCCAGGGAGCATTGCGGTCGAGGAGGACTTCCATCGGAGACTGGCAAGCCTTTTCACTGCAAGGTTTGCAAGGTCCTTCTTGTGCTTCCACCTTTTTCTCTGTCTTACATACGTGCTCTTCCAAGTGGCTCATCTCCTCCAATTCCACCTGCTTGAACGAGCCCATGCGCTTGAACATTTCGTCGAAGTCCACCTGATGACCGTCGAACTCGGGACCATCCACGCAGACGAACTTTGTCTTTCCACCCACGGTGATGCGGCAGGCGCCACACATGCCCGTACCATCTACCATGATAGTGTTCAGCGACACGTCAGTGGGGATGTCGTATTTCTTGGTCAAGAGGCAGCAGAACTTCATCATGATGGCGGGGCCAATGGCAAAACACTTATCCACCTTCTCGCGCTTGATGACGCTTTCGATTCCCTCGGTCACCAATCCCTTGTTGCCATAGGAACCGTCGTCGGTCATGATGATTACCTCGTCGCTACTCTTGCGAACCTCTTCTTCCAGAATAATCAGCTCTTTGCTACGTCCGGCAAGAACAGAGATGACACGGTTGCCCGCTGCCTTCAGTGCCTGGATGATGGGAAGCATGGGAGCAACGCCCACACCACCACCGGCACACACCACGGTTCCGTAGTTTTCGATGTGGGTGGCTTGGCCGAGCGGACCTACCACATCCAACACGCTGTCACCGGCTTCAAGCTGACAGAGCTTGGTTGATGACAAACCCACCGTCTGCACCACCAGTGTGATGGTGCCCTTTTCCACGTCTGCTCCTGCTATGGTCAACGGCATACGTTCGCCCTTTTCATCCACGCGTACAATGACGAAGTGTCCCGCCTTGCGCGAATGGGCAATAAGCGGTGCTTCAATCTCCAGTTTGAATACTTTCTCGGAGAATTGTTCTTTGCTGATAATTTTGTTCATCGTTATATAATTTTGTTTTAATATTCCTCTTTTTACTTTCAAATTGAAAGTCCGCCGCAAAGATAATGCTTATTTTTGAAAGAGAAAAAGAAAAACTTATATATTTATTGAAATACAGAAACACAAAGATACGGAGGCTGTTCATTTGATAAAAACCCAGTCTTTCCGTGTCTCTGTGTTTCCGTTTGCAATACGAGAGTTATGAGTACAAACTGTGATGCGAATCGTTCATTTCTCCTTTCAGCGGATTGATAGCATACTTACGCACCGCAAACGTCTTCCCAGCCTGTCTGGCCTTTTTATTGACAATTCAAAGTTTGGCGGACAGTAATAATCAATAATCTTCTACAGGAGTAGGTTGTGTCGCTTCGGGATTATTCACCAAATTCATATTCTTGTTCATTTCACTATCGGGGATAGGATAGATAAGTGCTGCATCTGTTGCGGGAATATTAAATACGTATTGGGTTTGAAATCCTGCACCACGACGATCAACCCCCTTATTCAGACGCATGAGATCGAAATAGGAATGTCCTTCGCCCCACAATTCTATGCGACGTTGCATCCATATGGCATCAAGAATTTCGTCTTGTGTACTTGATGTACAATTGTATGCGGGGTCACGATAGATACTTACAAAGGTATTCAGCAAATTCCGACTTGCTTCCAAGTTTCCTAATCTTGCTTGTGCTTCGGCTGCGATAAAGTAAATCTCTTCGATACGCATCAAAGGAATATCACTGGCATTAATGGATGTTCCCAATTCATTATTGTAAGGAGCGAACTTCACCTGTGTGTAGGGTTGCATACCGTATTTGCCAACATATACGGTTTGGTCTATAGTTAAGTTCTGTGATTGGCAGTTACCATCAAGGAACCAACCTTTGCGCACATCAGTTTCAGGAATCGCATTGTATAATGCTTTACTGATTCTGCGCCATCCACCTACCTGTGCATATCCATAACTGAAAGAGCCCATGTGTGAAGGGAAATTAACAATATTCGATGTCACAGCACGGTCTGTTTCTTCGACATCTATACCCCACAACCATGCGTCATCATTAATGTTTATGAAAGTAGGCCGGCTGACTTCCTCGCGAGTATAAGGAGATGCAACGCTTGCATTTATAATTCTGTCTGCATCTTCTAAAGCTACCGTCCAATTGTTTGTGACCATATTGATACGGGCACGCAAACCATAGACCACCTCCTTACTGATGAACCCTTTGTGTGGACGTTTAACAGATGTTTGCTCCAACAAATATGCAGCTCTGTCAAGGTCCTGTATCATAAAATCATAAGTTTCTTTCACGCTGGCACGTGGCATCTGTTCATCCATGTTATTCTCAGTAACTATTGGTACACAAGGTTTGTCTTCGTTGCCAATATATGTATGCTGATACATTTGTGCCAAATAGAAGTAACAGAATGCGCGAGTTGCGTATGCTTGTGCCAAATAGAATTGGAAAAGCGGTTGGCCACTTCTTTCGACATAGTTCTTAATCGTAATATTGGCTGTATTGATTTGGTTGTATAAGGTTTGCCAATAATAATACGTATGATTTCCAATTAAATCACTGTAAGCCATGGGGTCGCTAAACCAATTGTAACCGCTATTATCGGCAACCATATCTATTCCACGGCTATCGGTTCTTAGCATTATTGAAGGGAATCCGAAATCATCATGCCTACCACCATTCAATTCCATGCAGTTATAGAGCTTTTTGTTCAGATTTGCAGCTTCGCGTAAGAGGGTTTCCTCGTCAAGTCCTTCCTGTGTTATAGTTAATTCTGCAGTTTGTCCATGACCTTCAAAAACAATCTTTCCACTGCGTGAATGAGGGGATTCGTTAGGCATAAACGTAAAGGATGCACCACCGCTTCCAGAAGCAACCCCCTGTATCTGTGCTTCCGGTACAGATTCGATATATTCAAATGAATATTTCTCGCCTTCACCAGGATTATACATCCAGTCCAACGTCATCCAATCGGGATAACTGACAACCTTTACACCATGATTCGGGAATATGTCGGCATAGAAAACCGTATCATTCCATGTCAAATAATCTTCTCGATTTACGGTAGGCGTAATAGTATCATCATAGCGTCCATTTATGATATTAGGTGCAAAGCCCAACACATAAGATTGTTGAGCAACAACAAATGTCTTTGTGTAGTCACCTGCAGTAAGTGTCAAAGTTGCAAAACGATTTTCGTCACTTGTGTTTGGTCGGGAATACACCAGAAATATGTATTCATAGTCGTGTTGGCTCCAATTGTTTTTCCAATCAGCTTGACGAGTCATCAGCCAATCTACATCAACGTCTATTTCCAAAGGGCAATTGCTATAGATATGACCTACGTGATATGAACGACCAGCATCCGCACTCATAAAAATTGTATCAGGAGATACCATGGAATAGTTTTCCTCTATGATATACGCTTTTTTTATAAACTCAATCTTCATTTCGGGCTTGAGTTCACACTGTTTGTGATTACCGTCCTTGAAAAATAAGTGTAACGCTTCTTGTGCTGTGACGGAAGTGGCAAATAACATAGCAACGCACACAGCAATAGCCACTAAAGTCTTATTGTATAATACTGTCTTCATTTCTTTACGATTTTAGCGTTTAACACTTTATTGTAATTCACTATATAAAGACCGGCAGGAAGTTCGCGTACGTCGGCCTTATTCCCCTTCGCTTTGCGTACCAAACGACCGTCGGTGTCGAAGAGACGGATTTCTCCCTCTTCTTTGACGCCTACAACATAAACTGTTGCAGCATCGGTATCGTATGCAATAACAGTCTTTGCTACGTTTCCTATCTCACTGATTGCATTATAGTCTTCAGCAAAACTTAAGGATTGTATTTCGTCAATATTGAACGTCAGACTGTCGCCTGCTTCGTTGATAAAAGTAATATCGTTCTTATCAAAAAGAACACATGTCAACTTCTTTCCGTCGAATTTGATGGTATTGCCGTCCGATTCAAGCAGGACTTGTGCTTGTATAGTCATGCCTACCAATGTAAGGATGACGAGTAATATATTTCGTTTCATATTTCTGGAAATGTTTTTATTCTACAATTAGCGGATTATCAGTATTACAGGGCATCAATTGAATGTCTTCTTGATTGTCATCTTCATTGATTTGCGGCTGTTTCAAAACCTTAGTTTGATTTATTATTTGCACCTTTCGTACAGTAGAAACAGGAACTTTCTTGTATTGAAGTGCAAACGGACCAAAGGTCGTATAAAATCCTTTTTGCGACGGAGAATATACTCCGTAACCCGTATTGCAAGTCATTTCTAACGTTTCTAAATTGACAGTAAATGTTATAGGTGACACCAAATCTGAATAATTCACAAACTCCGTATCATCATATCCCATTTTCTGATTAGCCGGACAAGAAATAACTATTGTTTTCCCATTGGCATCAGCTTTAGCTTCGCCAGCAAGTTTGTTATACCCATTATCTGACGTATATCCGTATGTCGCGAAATAGGGATCCAAATTTTCTATATATACCATATTCTTCCCCTTCAAAGTCAGTGTCACATCAAAATCATAGGATCGGTTTCCACCAGCATTGAGAATAGCAGAAGCGGTGAAATGTGCGCCATCGAACCCGTCCAAAACGTTTGCATAAAATTTTGTATCACGAATCGTGATACTGTCCAAATCTGCCATAGGAACCACTTCGGTACTTTCGCCCGTCCAAATGTGCAAATAGTTCTGCGCAACCGTCTCTGCACTCCATAGTAGCATGGCAGCCAATAATGGTAATACTTTTTCCATAATTACATAGGTTGTTTTT
>CAZDAN010000080.1:0-8757 GCA_964503565.1 uncultured Bacteroides sp. | reverse complement strand
GGACCTCATGATTATGAATCATGCGCTCTAACCAGCTGAGCTATCCCGCCATCTTTCGATTTGCGGGTGCAAAGGTAGGCCTTTCTTTTGAAATGGCCAAATTTTTTGCGCATTTTTATTTCAGAAAAGGACAAAAAAGGAATATATATACTAAAATGAGTGAAAAGATGAGCATATATACCTTATATATAAGAAAAAAATATTTAATTTGTAGCCGTAAACCATAAAAGACCATAAATTAAAGAAACTATAAAACGATTCTTGGAATCATGACAAAAAGAAAATTCAATCTTGAATACAGCCTCAACGCCGTCTCCGGACCAATCTTGTGGAACGCGATAAGCACCCCTACAGGACTGCAAACATGGATGGCCGACAATGTGACTGTGGAAGAGCGTATCTTCACCTTTGAATGGAGTAAAGATGAAATCCGACAAGCAGAACTGACCAACCGCCGCACAAATTCACATGTACGTTTCCATTGGTTGGACGACGAAAATCCCAAAAGCTACTTTGAGTTGCGAATGGAGTACAACGAATTGACCGGTGACTACACACTGCTGATTACCGACTTTGCCGAAGAGGAGGAAGTGGAGGAGCTGACAGAGTTGTGGAACATCGAAGTTGACCAGTTAATACGCATGTGCGGAATGTAATTTAAACGCGAATTTTATAAAAACTCCAAAAACAGAATGGGCTTCTGCTCTTTTTGTAGTAATTTTGCACGCTGAAACGTGCGAAACCAACGAAAATGCTACGCATAAAGAAGTTATATCTATTCGTCATCAAGAGTTTCCTACTGCTGTTTGTAGGCACATTTCTTGTGTGCCTGTTCATCTTCATGATGCAGTTCCTTTGGCAGAAGATTGAAGATTTGGTAGGTAAAGGTTTGGAGATATGGGTATTGGCGCAATTCTTCTTCTATTCAGCGCTGATGCTTATCCCCATGAGCTTGCCATTGGCAGTGCTGTTAGCAACCCTCATCACCTTCGGAAATTTTGGCGAACGATGCGAATTGCTGGCCATGAAAGCAGCCGGCATCCCGCTCATCAAGGTAATGCGCCCACTCATCGTGGTGGTAGCCTTTATCAGTTGCCTCTCTTTCTATTTCCAGAATGTCGTCGGGCCACGAGCCACTACAGAACTGTATGCCCTTATTTTCTCCATGAAACAGAAATCACCTGAATTGGACATTCCGGAAGGAGCCTTCTATCATGAATTGGACGGATATAACCTGTATGTCCAAAAGAAGAACAAGGACACCGGCATGCTGTATGATGTGATGATATACAACTTCAGCGACGGATTTGAGAATGCGCACATCATTGTGGCCGATTCAGGACGGATGGAGATGACCGCTGACAAAAAGTATCTGAACCTGCATCTCTATAGCGGCGAACAGTTTGAGAACCTGAAGACACAGAGCATGGCACAGAAGAATGTGCCATACCGCCGGGAATCGTTCCGCGAAAAACATTCGCTCATCGAATTTGATGCCAATTTCAATCAAATGGATGCCAGCACCCTAAGCAATCAAGCTGCCGCCAAAGGTATGGCAGAATTGGGACACAGCATTGATTCAATGACAGCACGCTTCGACAGCATCGGACGGGGCTACTACACCGATTCACGAAAAATCACCTACAAGAAAACCGAACTGACCACGGTAGATTCGACCAGACTTCAAAATCAGGTACGGCACATCAACGTGGACAGTCTTTTCAACGTACAAAGCCATAAGAAACGTGAACAGCTGATACAGAACGCACTGAACCGTGTGCAGACACAAAGTTCGGAACTTTCGATGAAAAGCTATATCACCAGTGACGGAGACAAAAATATCCGTCGCCATCAGAAATTCTGGTGGGAGAAGATAACTTTATCTTTGGCTTGTCTCATCTTCTTTTTCATCGGCGCCCCCTTGGGAGCCATCATCCGCAAAGGCGGATTGGGTATGCCGGTCATCATTTCAGTGGTATTGTTCATCTTCTACTACATCATCGAAAATACCGGTTCGAAAATGGCGCGAGAAGGAGAGCTGCAAATGTGGTTTGGTGTGTGGGTAAGTACAATGATATTGGCCCCATTGGGTGCTTGGCTCACCTACAAGGCCAACGGCGATTCAGTGGTATTCAACATAGATGCCTATAAGGCGTTCTTCATGAAGTTGTTGGGTCTGAGAAGCAAACGACATATCTTCAAGAAAGAAGTCATCATCGAAGACCCGGATTACCCTCAGGTGTACGACCGCTTGGCAGCCCTTTGTCAACGAAGCGAAGCATACGCCGCCAAGGAGCGCTTCGACCGTGCCCCCAACTACTTGCGCATCTTTACCCGAAACGAAGACGATACCGTTATTCAGGAAATCAGTGACGAATTGGAAAGCATCGTAGAGACGTTGGGCAACAGCACCGACACCCAAGTACTGAACGCACTGAACGAATACCCCATCCTGTCGGTAAGCGCCCACAAGAGTCCGTCGAAGCACCAATGGCTGAATGTGATATGCGGTCTGTTTGTCCCCGTGGGCCTTGTCTTCTACCTGCGCATCTGGATGTTTGGCCGCCGGCTCGACAAGGATTTGAAAGCCATCGTAGAGACCAGCAAAAAGATAATGGAAAGAATTGAGAAACTATAAAGCATAAAAGATAGAATGAAACTAAATACGATTGAAGAAGCGATTGAAGACTTCCGCGAAGGAAAGTTTCTGATTGTGGTCGATGATGAAGACCGCGAAAATGAAGGTGACTTTATTGTGGCAGCCGAGAAAATCACTCCCGAGAAAGTAAACTTCATGGTAACCAACGGACGTGGTGTATTGTGTGCTCCACTGCCCATCTCGCGCTGCGAGGAACTGGAACTGGAGCACCAGGTGAGTCAAAACACCTCCATTTTGGGCACACCGTTCACCGTGACGGTGGACAAGCTGGAGGGATGCACCACAGGCGTGTCAGCACAAGACCGTGCAGCCACTATCTTGGCCTTGGCAGATCCTGCATCTACAGCAGCCACCTTTGGCCGACCGGGACACATCAGCCCCTTGTATGCACAAGACAAAGGAGTGCTCCGCCGTGCCGGACACACCGAAGCTGCCATCGACCTGGCACGCTTGGCCGGTTTGCGACCCGCTGCCGCCCTCATCGAGATAATGAATGAAGACGGCACCATGGCACGCATGCCCCAACTGCAGGAGGTTGCCAAACGATTTGACATCAAAATCATTGCCATCCGCGACCTGATTGCTTACCGCCTGAAACAAGAGTCGATGGTGGAACAAGGCGTAGAGGTGGACATGCCCACTGCTGACGGACACTTCCGCCTGATTGCCTTCCGCCAGAAATCGAACGGACTGGAACACATGGCGCTCATCAAAGGAACCTGGGAAGCCGACGAGCCTATCCTGGTGCGCGTACATTCATCATGCGCCACAGGTGACATCTTGGGTTCGGCACGTTGCGACTGTGGTGCCCAATTGCACAAGGCCATGCAGATGATTGAGCAAGAGGGAAAGGGCGTAGTGGTGTACCTGCAACAGGAAGGACGCGGCATCGGTCTGATGAACAAGATGCGTGCCTACAAACTGCAGGAGGAAGGAATGGACACCGTGGACGCCAACCTGTGCCTGGGTTTCAAAGCTGACGAACGCGACTACGGCGTGGGAGCCGAAATCCTGCGTACCGTCGGAGTGCGCAACATGCGCCTGCTCACCAACAATCCGGTGAAACGCATCGGATTGGAGGCCTACGGATTGTCCATACAGGAGATTGTGCCCATTGAAGTGGCGCCCAACAAGTACAACGAGCGTTACCTGAAGACCAAGCAGGACCGGATGGGACACACACTGCATATCAGTGAAGAGTGAAGAATGAAAAATTAAAAGTGAAGAATTTAAAAAACAAAAGAATCATATATGAGCAATTTATCAGACCGTTTGCAACGCCTCTCCCCGTCGGAGACGCTTGCCATGTCGCAAAAGAGTAGTGAGCTGAAGGCTCAAGGCATTGACGTAATCAACCTGAGCGTGGGTGAACCCGACTTCAACACCCCCGACCACATCAAGGAAGCAGCCAAGCAGGCTGTGGACGAGAACTTTTCGCGTTATTCACCCGTGCCGGGCTATCCCGCCCTGCGCAATGCCATCGTTGCCAAACTGAAGAACGAGAACAACCTGGACTACACCGCTGCACAGATTTCGTGCTCAAACGGTGCCAAGCAATCGGTGTGCAACGTCATCATGGCGTTGGTGGGCGAAGGCGATGAAGTGATTGTGCCCGCCCCCTACTGGGTGAGCTATCCCGAAATGGTGAAGCTGGCCGACGGCACACCCGTCATCATCCGTGCCGGCATCGAACAGGATTTCAAGATTACTCCCGCACAGCTGGAAGCTGCCATCACACCGAAGACAAAGGCTCTCATCCTTTGCTCGCCATCGAACCCCACAGGCTCGGTTTACAGCAAAGAGGAGTTGGCCGGCCTGGCCGCCGTGTTGGCCAAGCATCCGCAGGTGTACGTGATTGCCGACGAAATCTACGAACACATCAACTACGTGGGCAAGCACGAAAGCATCGCCCAGTTCCCCGAGATGAAGGAGAACACCATCATCGTGAACGGTGTGTCAAAAGCATACGCCATGACCGGATGGCGCATCGGATTCATCGCCGGACCGGAATGGATTGTGAAGGCATGCAACAAGCTGCAAGGACAATACACCTCCGGCCCCTGCTCGGTGTCGCAAAAGGCAGCCGAAGCCGCTTACACCGGCACACAGGCTCCCGTGGAGGAGATGCGTCAGGCCTTCGAACGCCGTCGCAACCTCATAGTGGAGTTGGCCAAGGATATTCCGGGCTTTGAGGTGAATGTGCCCCAAGGCGCTTTCTACCTGTTCCCCAAGTGTGACTCTTACTTCGGAAAGAGCTACGAAGGGCGCACCATTGCCAATGCTGCCGACCTGGCCATGTTCCTGTTGGAAGTAGGCCACGTGGCCTGTGTGGGCGGTGGCGCTTTCGGCAGTCCCGAGTGCATCCGCATGAGCTACGCCACTTCGGACGAAAACATTGTAGAGTCCATGAAGCGTATCAAAGAAACGTTGGCTCTGTTGAAGTAAAAAACGCCGTCGTTCCAAGCGTAATGGCAATTTTACGCTTGGAACGACAAAACACCATTTAATCCATAAAATCCATCAGCCATGAAGAAGAAAGGCCGCCCCGCCCCCCAAGCAACGGGCAAGAAAAGTCGCACGGGCATCCCTGCATGGAAGCCGTGGATGGAAATTGTACTGTTTACCCTATTCGCCGCTTGGATGTTAGTGGGAATGAACAGTGATTATCTGTTCACCGTACAGGAACGTTCTCTATTCCTATCCAACCAAACGTTTTTTGATGAAATGATGGCAACCCCTGCCGGACTTCTTCATTGGGCCGGTTGTTACTTAACACAATTTTTCTATTACCCGGCTTTGGGAGCCGCTCTGCTAATATCACTGTGGCTAATCACCTATGGAGCAACCTTGAAAGCTTTTCACCTTAGCCGAAGTTGGAGCCATCTGGCACTGATTCCTATTACGGCTTTGCTTTGCTCTATCATCGATTTAGGCTATTGGATTTACCAGATAAAGATTCCCGGATACTGGTTCAGTGAAAGCCTTGCTCTGCTACTCGTTATCATAGGAATCTGGTTTGGACAGAACCTACGGGGAACTTTACGCTACCTATGGTTGGGAATATGGATTGTAGGGGGGTATCCCATCATGGGATGGTATGCCTTATTCGGTGCCTTATTAACCGCTATCATTTACACAACTGAATCCACGAAAGAGACTACAGGTACCAAACGTTATCTGCCATTGATATATACCACTGTCTTAGTGGGGATAGTCCCTCTGTTATGGTACTATCATTACCAGCAGATTCGTCTGGAAGATGCCTGGATTTACGGCTTCCCACGGTTTGTGACAAAAGGTTCTATCTCATGGCTTACCAATATGCCATTCTTTATAATGGCAGCCTGTTGCCTGGTTCTGTCGTTCAGCAGAGTTTGGCAGCAAGAAAAAAAGCCCCTACAAACAATCATTATCCGAACCTGTGTTCTTGCAGGATGCGCCTTTACTATCTGGTTTGCCAACTTCGACGACTATAACTATCATACAGAGATGCGCATGTATCGCCAAACAGAAGAAGCTGATTGGAAGAAAGTGCTAAGCGAAGCACATGAATGGGAAGAGACCCCCACCCGGCAAATGGTGATACTGAAGAACATTGCTTTGATGAATATAGGACAAATGGGAAACCAACTGTACCACTATGACAACGGCAGCAAGTTGCCCCACAAACGCGATAATCTGATTATACATTTGGCACACACAGCAGCTCCCCTACTCTACTATCAGCACGGGAAATTGAACTTTGCGACCCGATGGGCTATTGAAAATGGAGTGGAATATGGCTTCAACATCAGCACCTTGAAGATTCTGGCCCGATGTGCTTTGTTAAGTGGAGAGTACGCTGCTGCCCAGAAATATATTTCACTACTGAAACAGACCACATTTCATCACAACGAAGCCGAATGGCTGGAAGACTTCTGTCAACACCCTGAAAAAATTGCCCAAGCAGCCGAGTTCAAGAATATCCAAGAGTTGTACAACCACATGAGTGAAGACCTGGATAGCGACAATGGCCTGTGCGAAATGTATCTGCTCCATAACTTTTCAAACACGATGAACATAGACAGTCATCTGTTACAGGAGGTGACACTCAACTATGCCCTCATCAGCAAGAACATACAACTCTTTTGGCCACGTTTTTTCCAATATGCCAATCTGCACAACGGAAAAGAAATGCCGATACATTACCAAGAAGCTGCTTATCTGTATGGCAACCTTGAAAAAACAATAAACATCGACAACATGCCATTCGACCGAAAAATGGTAAACAGATATCTGCAATTCACCAATCAAGTGCAAGCCTACATGCGACAAGGACTGCAAGAAAAACAAATCGCAGAAATTATGAAACCCACTTTTGGCAACACCTTTTGGTGGTTCTATTTCTTTTGCAACAATGTAGAAAGCTATTGATGAAATAATGGATTTATGAATTATAAATAATGAATTATGTGCAACAAAAGAGCTATACCTTATTATATATATATATGCTATGTATGCATACTGATGGTTTTCGTTTCCTGCAACAGCCATCCAGCACTACCCGAGTCCTACAGCGAAACCGATAGCCTACCTGCCATCTACCCCGACTATACAGATGTGACCATTCCGTATAACATCGCGCCACTGAACTTCATGGTAGAAAATGCCGAAGAATGCATGGTCGAAATCAAGTGGAACGGCGGAAGTACTACCTATGGAAATGGGAATAAAGTCCAGATTCCTACAGACGACTGGAAAACGATGATGGACAATTCTAAAGGAGAAGAACTGTCCGTGAAGCTATACACCCGCAAACAGGGAGAATGGCTCAAGCATCCGAGCTTTTCCATCCACGTGGCACAGGAAGAGATTGACCCTTACGTATCCTACCGTGTCATTTACCCCTCGTACATCGCCTATGAAATGTTGAGCATCAATCAACGTAATCTGACAAATTTTGACGAAACAGTCGTTTACAACAATATGTTGGTATCGAACGAAACTGTGGGACAATGTATCAACTGCCATTCATACCAGAACTACGGAACAAGCAATATGCAATTCCATATGCGCCAAGCCTTCGGAGGCACTATGATAGTATCCGATGGTACACCCCGTAAGGTGAATTTGAAGACTCCTGAAACCATCAGTGCCGGCGTGTACCCGGCCTGGCATCCTGCACAGAAACTAATTGCCTACTCCACCAATCTGACCGGACAATCATTCCACACAAAAGATCCGGGCAAGATTGAAGTGTTCGACAGCAAGAGCGACCTCATCCTCTACGACGTGGAAAAGAATGAAGTGAGTACTATCAGTGCCGAGCCCAACGAAATGGAAATTTACCCCTGGTGGTCACCCGACGGACGTACACTGTATTACGCTTCGGCACACTTTGATTACAATGACAATATGGAATTGGACGCTGACATCATCACCCGATATAACGAAATAAAATACAATATCTATCGCCGTGCTTTTGATACAGAGAAACACACCTTTTCAACTCCCGAATTGATCTACGATGCCGCAGCCATCGGACAAAGTGCCACACTGCCACGTATCAGTCCTTGCGGGCGGTACTTACTCTTCACTCAAGGCAACCACGGATGTTTCCATATTTGGCATCCCGAAGCAGACCTCTACCTGATGGATTTGGCAACAGGTAATGTCCGCCCCTTGACTGAAGCCAACAGCCACTATGCAGAGAGTTACCATTCATGGTCGAGCAACGGACGTTGGATTCTCTTCAGCAGTCGCCGTGATGACAGTAACTATACACGCTTATACATGGCCTATTTCGATAAAGAAGGACAGATTCATAAAGCCTTTGCCATGCCGCAGGAAGACCCTGCTTTCTACCACCATTATTTACGCAGCTATAATGTTCCTGAATTTATGACTGAACCTGTCAGCATCAGCCCGCAAGAATTTGCAGCCGCTGCCAAGAAAGAGGCTATACAAGCAACATATAAAGACTAAGCAAGGTAAAAGGATGAAAACGAACAGCTTCTTAATATAGCTTAAAAATAACATTTTTAGAAACCTATATCAGGGTGCATTCAAATAAAAGGTGTACCTTTGCAAGGTTTTAAGACTCAGAATTAAACAAAAGG
>CAZDAN010000079.1:0-8782 GCA_964503565.1 uncultured Bacteroides sp. | reverse complement strand
TGCAACCACTGCCGCGCCCATGTGGAACAAGCCATCAAAGCCGTGCCGGGAGTGACGGACGTGAAGGTTGACCTCACTGATGCTCAGGCCATTATCAAGGGCAACGCATCACCTGAATCTATCCGTCAGGCAGTAGAGAGTATAGGCTTCGGAGTGGAGGACTGACCCCCTCACTGAAGCCGCTGAAACGCCGCACGTGTGTCCCACCTCGGGAGACACGTGCGGCGTTCTTTGTGACACACGTGTGTCATCGAGGGTGCCGCACGTGTCTCTTCCAAGGGGACATGCGTATGTCTCCTGAGACGAGATCAAGATGTCACCTGAGGTGAGAACTTGATGTCATCGAGGGTGAGAACTTGATGTCGTCCGAGGGGAGAACTTGATGTCGCTGAAGAGTCTCCCGCATGTAATGATTATTCGCACCCCTTCCACTCCTTTCCCACAAAAAGTCTCCCTCCCCGAAAGGCCGTCCACTGTTAAAAACGGTAAAAAAAGAGGAAAATATTCGGTAACCATGAGAAAAAGTCGTTACTTTGCATGAGATATAATAAAGGAACACACACGCGCGCATGAAAACAACCATCAAATTAGTGCTTCTCTACTTTGCCTATCAGTTGGGAGCCGGCCTCATCTTAGGAGGCCTGAGCCATCTGTGGCCCATCGACCAGACGACCCTGCTGGTGAGTACACTGGCCTTGTCGGCCGGTGCCATGACGGCTCATCTCATAGGCTTCGGCTACATCAGTCTGCGCCGGGCACTGCGCCCTGTGGGGGCCGATACCATGCTTTGCAGCATGGTGTGCGCCATTGGCGGCATCATGTATTGCAATGCCCTGAGCGGCATCATCATTCTGCCCGACTGGTTGGAGAGCGACTTCACCGCGCTGAGCCACAACATCTTGGGCATTGTATGCCTCTGCCTGCTGGCCCCATGGGTGGAGGAACTGCTGTTCCGCGGTGTCATCATGAACCGGCTGAACCGGCAGGGGAAAGACCCTTGGCGGGGCATCCTGCTGTCGGCCCTTATGTTCGGCCTCATCCACGTGAACCCCGTGCAGGTGTTCTTCGGGTTCCTCATGGGCATCGCCTTGGGCTGGATAGCCTGGCACACCCGCAGCCTGTGGCCCGCCATCGTGGCCCATGCGCTGAACAACACGATGAGTGTGGCCGAAATCCTGTCGGCCGACACCCCCACGCAACGGCTCGACTACTCGGTGTTGCCCATCACCACCCTGCTGACCATCGCCGTCGTGGGGTTGGCCATGGCCATACTGGCCGGTGCACAGTTGCCCAGCCAACTCCCCTTGGATGAAGAGATTAACGATAACTAAATAACAAAGAAAAAAGAAATGGAAAGAACTGTCAAAGGACTGCTGGCCGCACTGCTCGTGTGCTGCTGTTGCATCCCCGTGCCTGCCCAGCAGGCACAGCCCATACCCACCGACCCCAACGTGCGTATAGGCAAACTGGAAAACGGGCTGACCTATTACATCCGCCACAACAACCTGCCCGAGGGACAGGCCGACTTCTACATCGCACAGAAGGTAGGCTCCATCCTTGAAGAGGAGCCGCAAAGGGGACTGGCCCACTTCCTGGAGCACATGTGCTTCAACGGTACCAAACACTTCCCCGGCAACCGCCTGCGCGAATACCTGGAGGACATCGGTGTGAAGTTCGGCGTGAACCTGAATGCCTACACCGCCATGGACGAGACCGTCTATAACATCAACAACGTGCCCATCCACAAGGTGCCCGAGGCAGTGGATTCGTGCTTGTGGATATTGCGCGACTGGAGCGACGGCCTCACCCTGGGCGAAGAGGAGATTGACAAGGAACGCGGCGTCATCCACGAGGAGTGGCGCACCCGCATGGGAGCCACCATGCGCATCTACGAGAAGGTGTTCCCCCTGACATTCCCCGGCAGCCAGTACGCCAACCGTCTGCCCATCGGCACCATGGAGGTGGTCGACAACTTCCCCTATAAGGCTCTGCGCGACTACTACGAGAAGTGGTACCGCCCCGACCAACAGGGAATCATCCTTGTGGGCGACTTCAATGTGGATGAAATGGAGGCCAAGGTGAAGGCCATCTTCAGCGACGTGGAGATGCCCGCCAATGCCGCCGAGCGCATCTACTACCCCGTGCCCGACAACAAAGAGCCCATCGTGGCCATCGCCACCGACAAGGAGCAGCAGCGCGTCATCATCCAGTACATGACCAAGCACGAGGCCATCCCCAACGAGGCCAAGGGCGACATCAGCTACCTGGTGATGAACTTCGCCAACAGCATGATTTCGCAGATGTTCGACGAACGCTTCAAGGAGCTGGTGGAGCAGAGTGCCAACCCGCCCTTCATGGGTGCCACGGTCTTCGACGACGACTACCTGATTGCCAAGACGAAGAACGCCTTCACCGGCTACGCCGTGTGCAAGGAGGACGGTGTGGAGACAGCCCTCGCCGCCCTGGTGCGCGAGATGGAACGTGCCCGCCGCTACGGATTCACCGAGGGCGAGTTTGCCCGTGCCAAGGCCAACTACCTGCGCACCCTGGAGAATGCCTACAACGAGCGTAGCAAGACAAAGAACACCAGCTATGCCACCGAGTATGTGCGCCACTTCATCGACAATGAGCCCATCCCCGGCATCGAGGCAGAGTATGCCATAATGAACCAGATAGCCCCCATGATTCCCGTGGCAGCCATCAACCAGCTAATGCAGGGAGAGATGAGCGACAGCAACCTGGTCATCACCGTGTTTGCCCCCGAGAAAGAGGGCGTGACCTACCCCACCAAGGAGCGTATGCTGGAACTGGTGGCCCAGGTGAAAGCCGAGGAGATTGCCCCCTATGTAGATAAGGTGTCCGACGAACCGCTGATGAGCCAGCTGCCCGAGGCAGGCAAGGTGGTGAAGAGCGAGGAGGGCATGTACGGCTCGAAAGTCTATACCCTGAGCAACGGAGTGAAGGTCATCGTGAAACCCACCGACTACAAGGCCGACGAAATCCGCATGAACGCCTTCAGCCCCGGTGGCAACAGCCTGCTTCCCACCGAGGACATCATCAATATCGAAGTGCTCAACGAGGTGTGCGAACTGGGCGGACTGGGCAACTTCAACAGCAGCGACCTGATGAAGGTGTTGGCTGGCAAGATTGTGGGCGTAACCCCCTACGTCAGCTCACTGGAAGAGGGACTGCGCGGCACCTGCTCGCCCAAAGACCTGGAGACCCTGTTGCAGTTGACCTACCTGATGTTCACAGCCCCGCGCATGGACGATGCCGCATTCGCCTCCTACAAGAACCGCGCCAAGGCCAGCCTGCAAAACCAGGAGCTGAACCCCATGACCGCTTTTCAAGACACCCTGACTGTGGCCCTCTATGACAAGCACCCGCGTGCCATCAAGTTCACCAAGGAGATGGTTGACCGGATAGACTATGCCCGCACCATGGAGATGTACCGCGAGCGCTTTGCCGACGGCGACGACTTCACCTTCATGTTCGTAGGTAACATCGACGAGGCAACAGCCATCCCGCTGTTCGAACAGTACTTGGGTGCCCTGCCTGTCAAGGAGGGAAGCGAGAAGTTCAACCCCACCATCAACCCCACCATCCGCAAGGGACAATATGCCAACAACTTCGAGCGCACCATGGAGCTGCCCAAGAGCACCGTCTTCCTGCTCTACACAGGCAAAGGCAAGTACGACGCACGCAGCAAGATGATTATGAGCATGTTCTCGCAGGTGATGGACATGGTCTATACCGAGAGCGTACGCGAGAAGGAAGGCGGTACCTACGGAGTGGGCGTGAGCGGCGGCATCAACCACTATCCGAAGGAAGAGGTGCGCCTGCAGATTGCCTTTGACACCGACCCCGAACGCCGTGCACGCATGACTGAAGTCATCCGCCAAGGTTTGGACGACTTCATCAAGAACGGCCCCGACTCCGAGCGACTGGCCCGTGTGAAGGAGTTCATGCTGAAGAAGTTCCAGGAGAACCAGAAGGAGAATGCCTACTGGATGAACCAACTGAAGGAGTACTACTGGAACGGCATCGACGGCACCAAGGACTACGAACAGATGGTGAACAGCATCACAGGCAAGGAAATCCAGAAGTACGTGAAGAAGCTCATCAAGCAGGGCAACTGCATTGAAGTGAGCATCAACGGAACGAAGTAATCATCAGTAGTTAGAGGAGTTAAAGGAGTTAGAGGAGTTACCATTCCGCTACGCTTCATTAAGGAGTTAAAGCCAATTGTTATGCCTGTTGCAATGTATGATTGCAAGAGTATTGGCTTTAACTCCCAAGCTCGTAGAGCTGATAACTCCTCTAACTCCTTTAACTCCCCAAAAGAACTATGAAAAACAATCTATTCCTCCCCGCCGCGCTGTGCCTCATGATGGCCGCCGGCCCTGCTGCAGCACAGCAGAACCCCTCCACCAACGGAGGCTATCCAATCAATCCCGTGCCCTTCACCAACGTGAAGGTGACCGACCAGTTCTGGGGCCAACGCCTTCAGGCCAGCCGCGAAGTGACCATCCCCCTCGCCTTCAGCAAGTGCGAGGAGACGGGACGCTACGACAACTTCACCCGCTCGGCCCTGATGATGGAACTGCAGAAAAACCCCGCCCTGAAGGACGACCCCAAGTATGCCGAAGTGGCAAGGGGAGTGAAGGTGGGCGGCTACTCCTTTGACGACACCGACGTCTACAAGACCATCGAGGGAGCCAGCTACCTGCTTCAAACCTACCCCGACAAGAAACTGAAGAGGTACATCGACAGTGTGCTCGTCATCGTGGCCTCGGCCCAAGAGCCGGACGGTTACCTCTTCACTGCCCGTACACAGAACCCTGCCCACCCACACGAATGGGCTACTGGAAAGCGTTGGGAGAAGGTGGAAGACCTCAGCCACGAGTTCTATAACCTGGGACACATGGTGGAGGGCGCCATCGCCCACTATCAGGCCACCGGCAAGCGCAACTTCCTCGACATCGCCATCCGCTATGCCGACTGTGTATATAACGAAATTGGTGACGAGCCGGGCAAGCAGGTGTATGTGCCCGGTCACCAGATTGCTGAAATGGCCCTGGCCAAGCTCTACACCGTGACAGGCGAGAAGAAGTACCTGGACTTGGCCAAGTTCTTCCTCGACAAACGCGGATACACCTCCCGCCGCGACCAGTACAGCCAGGCCCACCAGCCCGTGGTGGAGCAGAGCGAGGCTGTGGGACACGCCGTTCGTGCATCCTATATGTATAGTGGTATGGCCGACGTGGCAGCCCTCACCGGCGACGAAGCATACATCAATGCCATCGGCCGCATCTGGGACAACATCGTGGGCAAGAAGCTCTATATCACCGGAGGTATCGGTGCCACAGCCAGTGGCGAGGCTTTCGGCAAGAACTATGAACTGCCCAACATGTCGGCCTACTGCGAGACCTGTGCCGCCATCGGCAATGTGTACATGAACTATCGCCTCTTCCTGTTGCATGGAGAAAGCAAGTACTACGACGTATTGGAACGCTCGCTCTACAACGGCCTCATCTCGGGCGTATCGCTGGACGGCGGCGGCTTCTTCTACCCCAACCCCTTGGAGTCTATGGGTCAACACCAACGCCAACCGTGGTTCGGTTGCGCCTGCTGCCCCTCGAACATCTGCCGTTTCATCCCCTCACTGCCGGGCTATGTCTATGCCGTGAAGGACGAGAATGTGTATGTGAACCTCTTCGTCAGCAACACCGCCACCCTGAATGTGGACGGCAAGCGCCTCACCCTCTCACAGAAGACCAACTACCCGTGGGACGGAGCAGTGAACCTGACCGTTGACCGTGCCACCGGACGCGACTTCACCCTGAAGCTGCGCATCCCCGGCTGGGCAAAGGGGCAAGTGGTACCCTCGGACCTCTATAGCTACACCGACAACAAGCGCCTCAGCTACACCGTCACCGTGAACGGACAACCGGTGGAGAATACCATCGGTGAAGACGGCTACCTGGCCATCAGCCGCCGCTGGAAGAAGGGCGACCGCATCGAAATGAAGCTCGACATGCAGCCGCGTACCGTGAAGGCCCATACTCAAGTAAGCGCTGACCGTGGACGCTTGGCCATCGAACGTGGTCCTATCGTATATTGCGCCGAATGGCCCGACAATGACTTCGACATCATGACAGTACTCTTGAACCGCGAACCGAAGTTCGAAGAGATGCGTCGCGATGACCTGCTCCACGGCATCACCCAACTGAAGACTCAGGCACAGAGCTTGAGCTACGACGAACAAGGCCGCTTGCAGACCAAGGATGTGAAGCTGACCCTTATCCCCTACTACGCTTGGGCACACCGCGGCAGCGGCAAGATGGCCGTATGGTTGCCTGCTGAGCTGAGTGCTGCCCGCCCGGCCATACCTGCCACAGCAGCCTCGCTGAGCCGTGTAGATGGTTCAACCCGCACCTCTGCCCTCAATGCAATGAAGGACGGACTCTCTCCCAAGGATGCCGACGACCGCTCCATCCCCTACTACCACACATGGCCCAAGCAGGGAGGTACCGAATGGCTCACTTACACCTTCCCCAAGGAGATGACCGTGTCGGCTTGCACCCTTTATTGGTTCGACGACGGCCCATGGGGCGGATGCCGTGTGCCCAAGGCATGGCGCATCCTCTATCGCACCAGCGATGGAAACTGGGCACCCGTGAAGGCCATCACTCCTTATGGCTGTGCCAAGGGAGAGCCTAACATGGTACAGTTCGACGCAGTCACTACCACCGCTCTGAAACTGGAGATTGACCAACCCGACAAGTTCTCCACCGGTGTATATGAGTGGGAAGTGAAGTAAACCACGCATCACGTGGCCTTGACACGGCCGGAAGATTGATATTGACACGGCCGAAAGATTGACATTCTTCCCCATGAATGAATGGTATTCTTCCAAACGATTAACTCCGTTCGCCAACCGGACAAACACGGTTCGCGAACGGAGTTAACTGTTTAAGGATGCAGGGATATATATGCGCCTACCCTTCCTCACACGCCCGGGCATCCTGCTGCAGTTGGCGGGCCAGCGCCTCGCGGCTGCTGAACTTCTGCTCACCACGGATGCGACGGAGGAACTCGACACGGAGTAAGTGGCCATAGAGGTCGCCCTCGAAATGGAACAGATGCACCTCGATGGTGCGACGGGAATCTTCATCAATGGTGGGACGGCAACCGATGTTGAGCATACCTTTATATATATGCCCCTCCACCTGCACGCGCACGGCATAGACTCCATCGGCAGGCACCAGTTTCAAGGAATCGTCCACCTGCAGATTAGCCGTGGGGAAGCCCAAGGTGCGGCCTATCTGTTGCCCGGTGGTGACACGGCCATCAAGAAAATAGTTGTAGCCCAAGCAACGGGCAGCCACGTCCACCTCGCCCGCCTCCAAAGAAGCACGCGCTACCGATGAGCTGACATTCGTCGCGCCCATCACGAAGGCCTCGGCACGAAGCACCTCCATGCCCAGTTCGGCACCGTAGCGGACATAATCGTCGAACCCCTCGGTACGGTCGTGACCGAAACGGTGGTCATAGCCAATGACCAAGGTGCGCACCTGCAGGCGGTCGCGCAACACCTGTTGCATGAACTGGCGGGCCGAAAGGGCTGCCAACTCGCGCGTGAAGGGCAACGCCACACACACATCCGCACCGGTGGTGGAAAGCAGCGAGCACTTCTCGTCAAACGTAGTCAGAAGACGGGGCTGGTAACTTGTCTGCATCACCATGCGCGGATGCTGGGGAAAGGTAATCAGCATGGAAGAAAGACCTCGCACACGGGCCGCATCGAGCACCTGCCCGATGAGAAAACGATGCCCACGATGCACTCCATCGAAGAAACCGATGGTGGCCACCGAGGGGGAAAGCAGCGGAGCCTGCGTCTCTGATAGGTCCGTGATGAGTCTCATGCGTGTCTCTGTTTATTCAATAGCTTTACTTAATCAGAATATATGCTCAAACAACTTGCGCCAATCCTCGCCGGGAAGAGGCTGATAGGTATGCAGTCCCAATGAGCGGGCCGTGGCGCAATTGGCCGCCGCATCGTCGATGAACAGCGTCTCCTCGGGCACCACTCCCGTCTGCTCAATCACCGTGCGGAAAATGTCGGCTCCCGGCTTCACCTGATGCAGCTCATAGGAGAGGAAGATGCGGTCGAAATAGTCCTCCACCCGCCATTCGCCATGCGGGAAGAAGTGCTCCACGGCGTGTTGCCAATGCGGCTCGTTGGTGTTGCTCAGCAGATAGATGGGGTAATGCTTCCGCAACTCCACCAGCGCCTCCAGTTTCCACGTGGGAATGCCCACAAGGAAGAGGTTCCATGCCTCCCAGATAGCCTCATCCGAGGCTTGGCAACCGGTCAGGCGGCGCACCTCGGCACAAAACGCCTGCGGAGAAACAGCCCCCGCCTCCAACTGGCCGAACACCCCCTGCTGGCTATAAGCATCAATCATGCCGGCCGCCTCAGAGAAGCCAATGCGGGCAAACGCCTCCAGACAACGTGCCTTGTCCAAGCTGACAAGCACCCCGCCAAAGTCGAATATCAGATTCTTTATCTTACGAGTATCCATACTTTGTTATAAATAAGCGCCTGCAAAGGTAGCTATTTTTGTTGACTTCATGAAGAAGGAACAAAAAAAGAAAGGAATTATTTGCACATCTCAACAATAAGCCGTACCTTTGCAGTGCAAATCCCGACAGACGGATTGTGCACGGGCTTTTAGCTCAGTTGGTTAGAGCAACAGACTCATAATCTGGAGGTCCT
>CAZDAN010000078.1:0-8973 GCA_964503565.1 uncultured Bacteroides sp. | reverse complement strand
GCGGAGTGAATGCGTTCATCAAAAGGATGGCGAACGACATACCCTCGGGATAAGCGCCGAAAAGACGAATCACTACAGTCAGGAAACCAATGGCCACACCGTAAATAACCATTCCCTTATGAGTCATGGGTGAAGTGACATAGTCAGTAGCCATGAAAATAGCTCCCAACATGACACCACCGGTGAACAGGTGAGCCATAGGTGAAGCATACATGGTGGGATCGACCAAATGCATCAATCCGGCAAAAACAAAGATTGTTGCCAAAACAGACACGGGCACATGCCATGTGATAATCTTCTTCCAAAGCATATAACCAAGGCCGAGCAAGAGAGCCAATGCACTGACTTCGCCCACACAACCATAGTCGGCTCCCATGAACATTTCCCAAGCAGAGGGAAGTTTGTCGAGTGCCGAAGCATCACCTTTTACGGCGGCCTTCATAAGGGCAAGCGGTGTGGCTGCCGTCTCGGCATCGAGGTAAGCACCCCACTGACCTTGCACCGGCCAGCTTGTCATTTGCACAGGGAATGAAATCAAAAGGAATACACGACCTACCAACGCGGGATTGAAGGGGTTACAACCAAGTCCGCCGAAAGTCATCTTACCAATACCAATAGCCACAAGAGCACCAATGACAATAATCCATACAGGCAAGTTGGAAGGTACATTGAAAGCCAAAAGAATACCTGTGAGGATAGCCGAACCATCGGTGATGGTGCTGGTATCACTCTTCAGAATGAATTTAGCGATTGCCCACTCGAAGAAGACGCAGGCTGCCACAGACGTGAGTGTCACGACTACCGATCCCAAGCCAAAGGCGTAGAACGACCATAGCATGGCAGGAATCAGGGCGATGATGACACCGTACATATTACGCTCCACCGTGTCATTATTGTGCACATGGGGCGACATGGATACGATTAATTTATTTGCCATATTAGTTTTTCGTTTTTTTATTTTGCACTACGGGCACGGATGATACCCATTACGGTTGATTTACCCAAGCGGATCATGTCGAGCAACGGACGGTTTGAAGGACAGGTGAACTGACACGAGCCACACTCAATGCACGACACAATGTCCTCCTTCTCGGCACGCTCCCACTCATCGTGAGCTGAGAGAGTAGAAAGTAAGAAAGGCTCCAATCCCATGGGACAGGCACTCACACACTTGGCACAACGGATGCAGGGACGTGTCTCACCACGGCGAGCTTCCTTGTCGTTCATAATGAGCACACCCGACGAACCTTTGCAAATGGGGACTTCAATGTTCATCAGCGCCTTACCCATCATCGGTCCTCCACCAATCACCTTACCCGTGTCTTCGGGAAGTCCACCAGCCGCATCAATGAGCTGGCTCATGGGGGTACCCATACGAGTGAGGAAATTCGAAGGTTTAGCCACGCTCTTACCCGTCACGGTGACGATGCGTTCGAACAAAGGTTTGTTCTTCATCACAGCTTCATAAACAGCATAGGCCGTACCCACATTCTGCACCACAGCTCCCACGCAGATAGGAATGGCGGGAGGGGCGGGAACCTGACGGCCAATGACGGCATCGATAAGTTGTTTCTCGCCTCCTTGCGGATATTTAACCTTCAAGGGGACGATTTCGATGCCTGAATAAGCAGAGGCTTTCTCGGTCATCAGCTTGATGGCATCGGGTTTGTTGCTCTCAATGCCAATGTATCCCTTCTCCACCTTGGCTGCTTTCATCAGAAGGCTTACACCGACAAGTATTTCCTCGGGTTTCTCCAACATCAGGCGATGGTCGGCGGTGAGGTAAGGCTCACACTCGACGGCGTTAATGATGACACACTCGGCTTTACTTCCGGGAGGCGGACACAATTTCACATGTGTAGGGAAGCAGGCTCCTCCCATACCTACCACACCGGCGTTCTTGATTTTCTCTACAATCTCTTCAGGCTTCAAAGAACACTCCTTCACGAGGGTTTCGCTACGGTCGATGCTTTCTTCCCACTCGTCGCCGTCCACATCAATAAAAATGGCAGGCTTGCGGTAGCCGCTGGCATCGATGACACTATCAATCTTGGCAACCTTTCCCGATACGGACGAGAAAATGGCCGCTGACACAAAGCCACCTGCATCGGCAATCTTGGTACCAACCTTCACCATGTCGCCTTTGGCTACGCAGGGCACGGCAGGTGCACCAATGTGTTGCGACAAGGGGAATACCGCTTGCTTAGGCAATCCCAATGTCTCGATGGCACTGGCGGCAGACAATTTGTTTTCGGCGGGATGTACACCACCAATTCTGAATGTCTTCACGTTATAATGCTTTTTTAAATTTTCTACTTTTGATTATTGGGGTTATGCTTCCGCCTTAGGGGCCTCAGCGACAGGTGCTTCCACTTTTGGCTTACGCGGTGGGAAGTTCACAGCCACGATGGCATTCTTCGGACAAACAGCTTCGCACTTGCGGCAAAGACGACACTTCATGGGGTCGATGTAAGCGAGGTTGTTCTCCACTTTGATAGCCTCGAACGAACACTCCTTCACACACTTGCCACAAGCAATACAGCTCACCTTGCAAGCCTTCATTGCCACGGGACCCTTGTCCTTGTTAACACAACTTACATATACGCGACGGTTGTTCTTTCCCTTCGGACGAATCTCGATAATGACACGCGGACATGCCTTCACACAGGCACCGCAGGCCGTACATTTCTCTTCATCCACCTCGGGAAGTCCCGTCTCGGGATTCATGTGAATAGCATCAAACTGACACGCCTTCACACAATCGCCACATCCAAGGCATCCGAAAGCACAAGCCGTCTCACCAGCACTGGTAGCATGAGCCACCTTGCATGATTGGGCACCGTCGTACTTCACGATACGCGGACGATTTTCACAACTGCCGTTGCATCTTACCACAGCCACTTTCGGCTCCGATGCAGCGGCTTCCAATCCGAGAATACCTGCAACCTGACTCATTACAGGCTGTCCTCCAACCGGACACAGTTTTCCGTCCAACGAACCAGCCTTCACACATGCTTCGGCAAAGCCCGAACATCCGGGATAACCACATCCTCCGCAATTTGCCTGAGGCAACACTTCTGCCACTTGGGCAATTCGCGGATCTTCATACACAGCAAATTTCTTGGAGGCCAGGTACAAGATAACTGCAGATATCAAACCAATGGCTCCGAGCGAAATCACTGCTACAAGAATTAAGTTCATAAAAAGTTAGTTTTTATTAGTTATTTATTATTTAGTTCCGATTGTAAATACAAACTTCTTCGTCATCCATCCACGGCACAAGTATAGTACAAAATAGTAGAGAATCAATGCTCCCATGGCCAACAGTGCAGACAAGGGTTCGTCGCCATCGGTGAGCAATATGGCACCATAGAGCACCGCCACCAAAACGACAAAAGGAACACCGAACGCCCAAAGAACGGCCCGCATTCCCATCGAAGTGGTACCATATATATCCACCAACTGACCGACCTGATACTTGGCGGACTGTCTGGTATAGACATCAATTATTTTCTCCTTGCTCTCCGAAGAGTTGCAAAACTTGTGAGCGGAACACGTGGCACACGCCGATGTCTGCACAATCTTCACACGGATGTGCATACCTTCGATGCTTTCCACAGTACCCTGATGTCGGATTATATCATTCATTTTGCAATGTACACGTTACAATTTCTGTGCAAAAATAAGGTTTTTCATGAGAATACAGAAAGAAAACGCCAAGTTTTTTGTATTCGCCCACGCTTTTTATATAAAAAACAAGGGGACACGCGAGTACAAAGGACAAAAAACGAACAAAATATATCAGCAATTCCAATTAAATCCCCTATCTTTGCAGGCGGATGAAACATGAGAAAACTAAATCAATAAAAAAAATATATTAAGGAATATGGAAAAACAAGACGAACAGTTTACGGGACTTCCCGAAAATGCCTTCCGTGAATTGAAGGAGGGTGAGAAGTATGATCCCATCCTTTCGCCCAAGAAAGCATATCCCGAGGTGAACCTGTGGTCGGTACTTTGGGGCATCGGCATGGCAGTGCTCTTCTCGGCGGCAGCGGCTTATCTGGGATTAAAGGTGGGTCAGGTGTTTGAAGCGGCCATCCCCATCGCCATCATTGCCGTGGGTGTGTCGGGCGCGGCCAAGCGTAAGAATGCATTAGGCGAGAATGTGATTATCCAAAGCATCGGTGCCTGTTCGGGAGTGATTGTGGCGGGTGCCATCTTCACCCTGCCGGCACTCTATATTTTGCAGGCGAAGTATCCCGAGATGACGGTCAACTTCTTTCAGGTGTTCATCAGCTCGCTGTTGGGCGGTGTGCTGGGCATCTTGTTCCTCATCCCCTTCCGCAAGTACTTCGTCAGTGATATGCATGGCAAATACCCCTTCCCCGAGGCCACGGCTACCACCCAGGTGCTCATCTCGGGCGAGAAGAGTGGCAATCAGGCAAAACCGCTGCTCATTGCAGGACTGGTGGGCGGACTTTACGACTTCATCGTCGCCACCTTCGGATGGTGGAACGAGAATTTCACCACGCGCATCTGCGGATGGGGCGAGGCGATTGCCGACAAAGCCAAACTGGTATTCAAGATAAACACGGGTGCGGCCGTGCTCGGCTTGGGCTATATCGTGGGGTTGAAGTATGCCGCCATCATCTGCTTCGGCTCGTTGGCGGTGTGGTGGATCATCATCCCCGGCATGTCACTCATTTGGGGTGATGTGGTGCTCAACCAGTGGAATCCCGACATTACGCAGACGGTGGGTGAGATGTCGCCCGAACAGATCTTTACGGCTTATGCCAAGAGCATCGGCATCGGAGGCATCGCCATGGCGGGCATCATCGGCATCGTCCGCTCGTGGGGCATCATCAAGAGTGCCGTGGGGCTTGCAGCCAAGGAGATGAAGGGCAAGAGCGCATCTGTCGCTGACGTGCCCCGCACGGGTCGCGACCTGTCGATGAAGATCATCGCCTTCGGCTCTGTCATCACCCTCCTGCTGGTCTTCCTTTTCTTCTATTTCGATGTCATGCAGGGCAACGTATTGCATGCCGTGGTGGGCATCCTTCTGGTGGCGGTCATCGCCTTCCTCTTCACCACCGTGGCGGCCAATGCCATCGCTATCGTGGGGACCAACCCCGTGTCGGGCATGACGCTGATGACGCTCATCCTCGCCTCGGTCATCATGGTGGCCGTGGGACTCGAGGGCACTACGGGCATGGTGGCCGCCCTCATCATGGGTGGTGTGGTGTGCACCGCACTCTCGATGGCGGGTGGATTCATTACCGATCTTAAAATCGGCTACTGGATAGGCACCACTCCGCAGAAGCAGGAGGGGTGGAAATTCCTCGGCACACTGGTCTCTGCCGCCACTGTAGGTGGTGTCATCATGATTCTGAATCAAACTTACGGCTTCACCAGCGGACAACTGGCCGCTCCGCAAGCCAACGCTATGGCAGCGGTTATCGAGCCGCTGATGAGCGGTGTGGGTGCTCCCTGGCTGCTCTACGGCATCGGTGCGCTGATAGCCATCGTGCTCACCTGGTGCGGAGTGCCCGCTTTGGCCTTTGCACTGGGCATGTTCATCCCCCTCGAACTGAATACGCCGTTGCTTGTGGGTGGAGCCATCAACTGGTACGTCACCTCGCGCTCGAAGGACGCATCCCTCAATGCCGCACGCGGTGAAAAGGGTACGCTGCTTGCCTCGGGCTTCATTGCCGGTGGTGCACTGATGGGCGTAGTCAGCGCCGCCATGCGCTTCGGAGGCATCGACCTGATGAACACCGAGTGGATTAGTAACTCATGGAGCGAAATGGCTGCATTGGTGGCTTACGTCCTGCTTATCTGGTACTTTATCAAGGCAAGTATGAAAAAGTAAACTTGGTTACAAACATTGATAAATGGCACACGGAGATACTGACAAAACGGAAACACACTGCCTATCAGTGTAAATCTGTTCAATCCGTTTCATCCGTGTGCCATCATCGTAAACTAAAATAATATTTCAATCATGAAAAAAATCATCATCGCCATGATGGCAACATTAGCCACCGTATGTGGTGCTTCTGCCCAGCAGAAGGGTACCATCGAACTGAAACTTTGGGAGCAAGGTGCCCCCAACAGTAACGAACTCAACGAAGGAGACAAGATGTACCACGAAGCCACCCTCACCATCTATCCCGCACCCAAGGGACGCAACACGGGGATGGCGGTCATCGCCTGTCCCGGTGGTGGATACAGCCACCTCGCCACCAATCACGAGGGGCACGACCAGGCAGCATGGTACAACGCTCAAGGCATCACCTTTGCCGTGCTTGTCTATCGCTTGCCTAACATGCATCGCGAAGTACCTCTGAGCGACGCACAGCAAGCCATACGCATCATGCGCCAACGCGGTACCGAGTGGGGAGTGGATCCGCATAAGATTGGCATCCAAGGCTCGTCTGCCGGAGGACACCTCGCAGCCACAGCAGCCACACACTTCGATGCCGAAGAGACGGCGCGTCCCGACTTCCAGATACTCTTTTACCCCGTCGTTTCGCTCGACAACGAAATCACTCACCAAGGCACACGTAACTGGCTCCTTGGAAAGAATCCCGACGAAGAGACTGTACGTCTCTATTGCAACGAGTTGCAAGTAACCCAGCGCACACCGCAAGCCTTTATCATGCACTCGAGCGATGACCGTGCTGTGCCCGTGGAGAACAGCCTCCGCTACTACCGCGCACTGGTGGAGAAAAAAGTACCCGTCACCATGCACCTCTACCCCACTGGCGGACACGGATGGGGATTCCGCGACAGTTTCCCCTACAAGATGCAATGGACACAGGAACTTGAAAAATGGTTGAGGGAGATAAACAAATAACCCCTACTATTGACATAAAAAAGAAAACTGCATCAATCAGTTCTTTTTCTCTAACTTGTAGAGTTTGTCACTCGGACGTACTTTACCTGGCACTTTGATAGAGATGTGCTCACCCTTGTGTGCCGTCTGCACAGGCTTCAGTTCATAACGGATCTCGTCGAGGTCGATGAACACGGCGCCTGTTGTAGGGCCGGTGATAAGCAAGCGGTCGCCCACAGAGATTTCAGATGCTTCAATCAGGAACTCGGCCACACCGATGTTGCTGAAGTACTTGATTCCCTTGCCCACGTACACCTTTCGCTCGGTGGCTTCGGATCCGTAGGTCTTGCTCCATTCGCCTAAGCGTTGCCCCAAGTAGTAACCATCCCAAAAGCCACGGTTGAAGACGGTCTTCAGCCGCTCGTCCCATGCGTCCTTCTTCTCCTCGGTCAGCGTGCCATCGAGGTAACTCTTGATAGCCTCCTTGTAGCAACTTACTACAGTGTGTACATACTCGGGACCTCGGGCACGTCCCTCAATTTTGAACACACGCACACCGGCCTCCATCATCTTGTCCATGAATCGGATAGTCTTCAGGTCCTTGGGCGACATGATGTATTTGTTATCCACTTCCAGTTCGATGTCGCTCTCCTTGTCGTGTACGATGTACGAACGGCGGCACACTTGCATACAAGCACCCCGGTTTGCCGAGTGATTGAGGTTGTCGAGACTCAAGTAGCACTTGCCACTTACCGCCATGCAGAGGGCACCGTGGCAGAACATTTCGATGCGCACCTGTTCGCCACGGGGACCACAGATGTTTTCTCGTTGGATAGTGCGATAAATCTCGGCTACCTGGTCGAGGTTCAATTCGCGCGCCAACACAACGACGTCGGCAAAGCGGGCGTAGAACTTCAGTGCCTCAGCATTACTGATGTTGAGTTGGGTGCTCAAATGCACTTCCTGCCCAATGCGGTTGCAATACTCCAACACCGCCACGTCAGCGGCTATCACGGCCGAGATACCCGCCTCCTTGGCTGCATCCACGATTTTCTGCATCAAGCAGATGTCCTCATCGTAAATGATGGTGTTCACCGTCAAGTAACTCTTCACCTCATGATCGCGACAAATGGCTGCAATTTCACGAAGGTCGTGAATGGTGAACGCACTGGCCGAACGGGCACGCATGTTCAGGTTTTCAATACCAAAGTAGATAGAGTCGGCACCGGCATGAATGGCTGCCATCAGTGATTCGCGGCTACCGGCCGGAGCCATTATTTCAAAATCTTTCAGTGTAAGCATAATCACCTAAATTCATTCAACATTCGCGAGTAGAATCATCTATATTCCAACAGCTTAACAATCTCTATCATATAACAGAGACGGCATAGAATTCTACATACGAGATTTAATTTACTATATGATAACGGGTGCAAAGGTAGAAAAAATATTAGAGAATCTTCATCTATCAGGCGTATAATCGGAATATTTTGCCTACTTTTGCCCTTCAAATATATAATCAGAAAGCAAATAAGGAATGAAGATACGCAATATAGACTTGGGCGAATACCCCGTGGTGTTGGCACCGATGGAGGATGTCACCGACCTCGGTTTCCGACTTATGTGCAAAGAATTTGGTGCTGCCATGGTATATTCCGAGTTTGCCAGTGCCGACGCCTTGGTTCGGTTGGTGAACAAGACAATGCAGAAACTGGCCATCAGCCCCGACGAGCGCCCCGTGGCCATACAGATATATGGCAAGGAGGTGGAGCCGATGGTGGAGGCTGCCCGCATTGTGGTAGAGCAGGCTCATCCCGATGTGCTCGACCTCAACTTCGGATGCCCCGTGAAGCGTGTGGCTGGCAAAGGGGCAGGAGCGGGTATGCTGCAGAATGTGCCGCAGATGTTGGCCATTACTCGTGCCGTGGTGGATGCCGTCAATATTCCCGTGACAGTGAAGACACGCCTTGGGTGGGACAACGACCACCGTATCATTGTTGACCTCGCCGAACAACTTCAGGATTGCGGCATCGAGGCGCTGACCATACACGGACGCACACGTAGCCAGATGTACACCGGCGAGGCCGATTGGACACTTATCGGCGAGGTGAAAAACAACCCGCGCATGCACATCC
>CAZDAN010000077.1:5305-9007 GCA_964503565.1 uncultured Bacteroides sp. | reverse complement strand
TACTGTCCACGGAACCTACGGATGTTCCGCCTAATTTCATTAATTTCATGTTATTATCTTCTCTATTTACTCTCTTTCATTTTTCTCTCTACGAAGGCAATTTTGCGCAGTGCCTCCTCGCGCTCTTTTTTAGTTTGCTCCAAAGCCGTAAGCACTTGCGACAACTTATAGAGTTGTACGATAGCTTCGCTGTCTTCGGGGCGTACGTTGATGACATAGCTACGCTCACCTATATAGTGCGCTTTCATCGGCTGTACACCGTGGTTCATGGCAATGAATGCCACCACTCCCCCATCCTTTCCAAGGGGATAGTCGGCCTTCTCGGTTTTCCAGCCGATGTCCTCGCTTTCGTACACATCCTCTGAAACAGGAGTTTCGGCAAAGGTGCCATCCTTTGCCACCACCTTCACGGCATGGTGATGAGCATGACGTTCGCCCCAATAGGTGGAAGTCAGAACCATATTCCCCCGCTCATCCACTTGTCCGCGCAAAAACGAACGGTACAGCGTGCGCTCCACCGTCTGTCCTGGATGAAAGTAGTTTCCCACCTCCTGGTAGGCTGTGTCTTTCTCTAACACCAGCCCTTCTTTTGCCTCGGCCACCAATTGTTGTTGAACGGCCAGTGTACTATCCAGATAAGCCAATGTACGCTGCTGTTCGGCAAGGTCTGCTTGTTGCATCAGACTAATCCCTTCTTTGCGAGCTTCAAAAGCCTTGGGATATAGCGTGCGGATGCTGTCAATTTGCATCTTGGCCTCGTTGAACTTGCCTTTTTGCAGAGCTATTCGAGCCTTCTCGATATGTTGTCGGGCTTGCATCTCTCCGTTGTCGCCACAGGCCGTTGCAAAAAACGCCCCCAGCAGGAGTATTCCAGTCCATACTGTCTTTTTTTTCATAAGTTTCACTATTAAATGAACAAAAGTACAACTTTTTCGCTTTTCTCCTTACACTTTATATCTATATTTAACCAAGATTAACCTTAAAGGAAGAAAACAACCTTCTCTATTGGGATGAAAAGTTTCTGTGGTTCGGTCATTTTTTCATTTAGAATATCTTTGTAATAGCCGGATTTTATATAAATTTGCACTGAATTTAGAATTATGTGTAGATGAATCAGACAAGACATATCCATATAGATGCCTATAATTATCCATTGCCTGACGAACGGATTGCCAAATATCCGTTGGCAGAACGTGACCAATCCAAGTTGTTAGTATATAAGAAAGGAATAGTGAGCGAGGATTGCTTTACTGCACTACCTGATTATCTGCCCGAGGGAAGCTTGATGGTATTTAATAATACGAAAGTGATTCAGGCACGCTTGCATTTCCGTAAGGAAACGGGAGCACTGATAGAGGTGTTTTGCTTGGAGCCGATAATGCCAGCTGACTATGCACAAAACTTCCAGCAGACAAAGGGATGCAGTTGGCTATGCTTGGTGGGCAATCTGAAGAAATGGAAGGAAGGCACACTAAGTCGTGTGGTGGAATTGAAGGGAAAGAATTTGATTCTGAAAGCTACGCGAGGTGAATGTCGGGGTACAAGTCATCTTATAACCTTTGAATGGGACGTGATTTCGGATGAGGAATCATCGGATACGGACGGAAAAGCTACATTCACCTTTGCCGATGTGTTGGAGGCGGTAGGCGAGTTGCCTATTCCTCCCTATTTGAACAGGGAAACTGAAGAACGTGACAAGGAGACATACCAAACGGTGTATAGCAAGGTAAAAGGAAGTGTTGCTGCCCCTACGGCCGGACTTCATTTTACGCCTCGAGTGTTGGAGACTTTGGATAAAAGGGGAATCGAGCGCGAAGAGCTGACTCTGCATGTAGGAGCCGGAACTTTCAAACCCGTGAAGAGTGAGGAGATTGGTGATCATGAAATGCACACGGAGTATATATCGGTAAACCGTCGGACTATTGAACGCTTGATGGCTCATGGAGGTGAAGCTACAGCGGTGGGGACTACCAGTGTGCGCACGTTGGAAAGTCTTTATTATATAGGTGTGGCTTTGGAACGGAATCCGAATGCTACGGAGGAACAATTGCATGTGCCTCAATGGATGCCGTATGATTATGCCGAATCTGTGGCTTGCAACAAAGAAAGGGAACTGACTACGATGGAAGCGTTGGGAAATGTGTTATCCTACATGGAAAGAAGTGGGTTGGATGTGTTGCATACGAGTACGCAGATAATCATTGCACCTGGATATGAATACCACATTGTGCGACGTGTCGTCACCAATTTTCACCAACCGCAGAGCACTTTGTTATTGCTCGTGTCAGCCTTTGTCAAGGGAGATTGGAAGAAGATATATGACTATGCGTTGGCGCATGATTTTCGTTTCCTCAGTTATGGGGATTCAAGTTTGTTGATGCCGTAGAGTTTTATGGTCGCACCAAAAATATAACAATAAATTATGCAAGATAATAACGAAGAGATGTTTCCGGTTGTGGATGAAGAGGGAAACATTGTAAGTGCTGCTACACGTGGCGAATGTCATGGAGGCAGCAAATTGCTTCATCCCGTGGTACATCTGCACCTGTTCAATCCGGCCGGTGAGATTTATCTGCAAAAGCGTCCCATTTGGAAAGATATACAACCCGGCAAGTGGGACACGGCAGTGGGAGGACATATTGATTTGGGCGAAAGTGTAATGCAGGCTTTGGTGCGCGAAGTGCGTGAGGAATTAGGCATTGTGTTGGAGAATCCCCCTACCCCATTGGCGCACTATGTGTTTGAAAGCGAACGCGAGCGTGAATTGGTATTTGTCCACAAAGTAGTGTATGCGGGAGATTTACATCCCAGTGAAGAGTTGGACGGTGGGCGTTTTTGGAGTGTTGATGAAATAAAAGGGAATATAGGGAAACAGGTGTTCACTCCCAATTTTGAAAGTGAATACCTGCGGTTTGAGTCTGCTTTACGAGAAGAAAAGAAGTCAGAATAGTTTCAAATTCTTTTTGCGTGCTTCTTCTAATGAGACAGGAGCACTTTTTTCATTGTCAACTCGTTGGCGCAATGCCTCATAGTTTGTATTCAAGTCAGAGACAAAGTTATTTTTCTGCTTCTTGTCCAACAAACGGGCGGCAACGAGTGCGTTTTGTGAGGCATCCTTCATCCATACGACGGGTGCATTGTACACGGGGGCAATCTTCAGAGCCGTGTGCAACTGGCTGGTGGTGGCTCCACCAATCATAATGGGAATGGTGGTTCCTCGTCGTTGCAACTCTTTGGCCACATTCACCATTTCATCAAGTGAAGGGGTGATAAGGCCACTTAATCCGATGATGTCCACCTGTTCGTCGATGGCGCGTTGCACAATGGTTTCGGCGGGCACCATCACTCCTAAGTCTATCACCTCATAACCATTGCACGCCATCACTACGGCCACTATGTTCTTGCCAATGTCGTGCACATCGCCTTTCACCGTGGCCAACAATACTTTTCCGGCTGAACTGCTACTTTCTTCTGATTGTTTTTCGGCTTCGATATAGGGTTGCAGGATGGAGACGGCCCGCTTCATGGTGCGTGCCGTTTTCACCACCTGTGGGAGAAACATTTTTCCCTCACCGAAGAGAATACCTACTTGATTCATCCCCTTCATCAGCGGACCTTCGATGATTGCCACGGCTTGGTGATAGATGGCGATGGCTTCAGTGAGGTCGGCCTCTAAGTGGTCACCGATACCCTTAACCAAAG
>CAZDAN010000077.1:0-5295 GCA_964503565.1 uncultured Bacteroides sp. | reverse complement strand
CAGTGATGCGGTGGTGTTGGAGGTGGGTGTTGCTCCCTCTTTCTCCTTGATGGCTTGTTGCTGGATTTCGGTTGCCTTCTCAATCAGTCGTTCGGTAGCATCCGCACGTCGGCAGAGGATGACATCCTCGATGGCTTCCAACACATCGGGTGCAATGTCGGTGTAGAGCACCGATGTGGCAGGATTCACGATAGCCATATCCATTCCCTCGCGGATGGCGTGGTAGAGGAACACGGCGTGCATGGCTTCGCGGATGTAGTTGTTTCCACGGAAGGAGAAGGAGAGATTGCTCACTCCGCCACTTACATGGGCATGAGGGAGGTTTTGGCGAATCCATCCGGTGGCACGGATGAAGTCGAGCGCATAGCGGTCGTGCTCGGCAATGCCCGTGGCCACGGAGAGTACGTTGGGGTCGAAAATGATGTCTTCGGCAGGGAAACCTATCTCCTCGGTCAATAATTTATAAGCACGGGCGCACACCTCAATCTTTCGTTCATACGTGTCGGCCTGTCCCTGTTCGTCGAAGGCCATTACTACTACGGAAGCGCCTAACCGACGTATCTCGCGGGCATGTTGGAGAAATACCTCTTCGCCCTCTTTCAGTGAGATGGAGTTGACGATAGATTTGCCTTGTACACATTTCAATCCGGCGCGGATGACCTCCCATTTCGACGAGTCAATCATCACCGGCACACGGGCAATCTCCGGTTCACTGGCCAGCAGATTGAGGAAGGTGGTCATTTCCTTCTCTGCATCCAAGAGCCCGTCGTCCATGTTGATGTCAATCACCAGTGCGCCGTCCTCCACCTGCTTGCGTGCGATGGAGAGGGCTTCGTCGTACTTCTTTTCATTGATAAGGCGGAGGAACTTGCGCGAGCCGGCCACGTTGCACCGTTCGCCCACGTTGGTGAAGTTCGATTCGGGTTTCACCTGTGTCAGCTCCAGCCCCGAGATGTTCATGCAACAGCCTTGGGATGAGGGCACATGAGGCCTGGCTTCATGTTTGTTAACTAATGTGGCAAAGCGGGCGATGTACTCGTCGGTAGTGCCACAACATCCGCCGATGATGTTCACCAACCCTTCGTCGATGTACTCCTTCACTTGCGAGGCCATCTCCTCGGGCGATTGGTCGTATTGCCCCATTTCGTTGGGGAGTCCCGCATTGGGGTAAGCCGATATGTAGTAAGGTGCGGATGCAGCCAGTTGGCGCAGGAAGGGCTTCAATTGGCTTGCGCCGAAGGAGCAATTGAGTCCGATGGAGAAGACATCGGCGTGGCTCACCGATGCCACAAAGGCCTCCAGCGTCTGTCCCGAGAGGGTGCGACCCGTCATGTCGGCCACGGTGACCGAGAGCATGAGTGGCACACGCTTGCCACACGTTTGCATGGCCTCTTGGGCTGCATAGAGGGCCGCTTTGGCGTTCAGTGTGTCAAAGATGGTCTCGATGAGCAACGCATCCACTCCTCCCTCAATCAGTGCCGTCATCTGTTCGGTGTATGCCTCCACCAAGGTGTCGAAACTTAAAGCACGAAAGGCCGGGTCGTTCACGTCGGGGCTCATCGAGCAGGTCTTGTTCGTGGGGCCTACCGAGCCGGCAACGAAGCGGGGTTTGGCAGGGTTCTTTGTCGTGTATTCATCGGCCATGTGTCGGGCAAGGCGTGCGGCCTCGAGGTTGATTTCGCGACACACCTCCTGCATCCCGTAGTCCTCCATCGAGATGCGTTGGGCGTTGAACGAGTTTGTCTCAATGATGTCGGCCCCTGCCTCCAGGTAGCGCCGATGGATGTCGCTCACCACGTCGGGACGTGTCAGGCAGAGCAGGTCGTTGCATCCCTTCATCAAGCCCGGCACGTGGGCAAAGCGTTCGCCACGGAAGTCGGCCTCTTGCAAACCATAACTTTGAATCATGGTGCCCATGGCACCGTCCAAAATAAGAATCCGCTCCTTGATGAGAGCGGAGAGGGGATTTCTTGTCATATAATCAATTTTTTAGGAGTTAGAGGAGTTAAAGGGAGTTATCACTTCGCTACGCTCGTTAGGAGTTAAAGCCATTTACATGATTGCGAAACATTAGGCTTAGCAGGCGAAGCCTGCGTTAACTCCTTTAACTCCTTTAACTCCTTTAACTCCTTTAAAAAAAACTTATCTCTTAAACATTCTGTCCATCTCGCGTCGGTCGTCCTTCTCCTTCAGCGATTCGCGCTTGTCGAACTCTTTCTTTCCCTTGGCAAGGGCAACGACCAGTTTGGCCAACCCCTTTTCGTTGATGAACAGGCGGGTGGGCACGATGGTGAAGCCCGGTGTCTTGGTGGCACTCTGGAGTTTGCGCAACTCCTTTTTGTTGAGCAGGAGTTTTCGGTCGCGTCGGGCCGAGTGGTTGTTGTACGAGCCATAGAAGTACTCGGCAATGTGCATGTTTTTCACCCACATTTCGCCTCCGGTGAAGAAGCAGTAGGTGTCCACAAGGCTGGCCTTTCCTGCGCGGATGGACTTTATCTCGGTGCCCGTGAGCACGATGCCCGCCGTGTAGGTGTCGATGAACTCATAGTCGAACGACGCGCGCTTGTTCTTTATATTTACAGGTGATGGTTTCGTTACTTGGTTTGCCATTGGATGTCTTTTTTTTTCTTTTGTTGCTTGTGTGTGAAAACAAATCAGTTGGCCATTTGGGTCAGCCACGTGAAGACATAGTTGATGGCCACAGGGCTGACTAAGATAATGACCGAGGAGGCAAGGGTGTATGTCAACAATCTCTTTTCGGGGATATTCATCAACACTTTGCTTCCTTCCCATACGATGTATACCAGGTAGAACTGTAATATCCATCGCAAGATGAAAAAGCTGAGGAAAAGGGCACCAAAGAACTCGAGAACGAAGATGACCGTCATTGAATATCCGACTAATTTCTGTACATTATCCCTGATGTTTTCAGGATGACCGTTCATCGTATGGTTTCCATACCATTCGATGAGATATGACGAAAGGAAGAAGCCTCCAAACAAGCTGATGAACAATCCGCCACATTGGGTGAGAGCCAACTGGAAATCAAACTCCTTCACCCCATTGCCGAATAATAAGCCGACGAAGAGGGCTATCCCACACAGGGCTATCATGGGATAGACGTAGGACGTCTGCACTTGTCCGGCGTTTTCCTCCTGACGGATTTCCGTCCATGCTTTTGAGGGAGAGCCTAACACCTTCATCAATTTGTTGAACAATTCTTTATAGTTCATCTCTTTTTCTTATGTCTTTTTGTAAATTGAGGACAATTCTTTAAACATCTGTCAATAGGTAGGGACATTCAATCTTGAACGGCTGATTTTGAACGATACCGTGTCGGTGAATGCCGAATCCTGATTGGCATCGTACCACACAGGAGCAGTCATGATGATGTTCAGCGAATCGCTTTTGACGACTCCGGGTGCAAGCAGAAAGTCTGGAAGTCGGGCACTTACGGTTTGAAGGAACTCATTTTCCCACACTCCGGCCTTTTCGGTGTAGTGCAGGTTCAGGTAGAGATTCTCTCCGTCGAATTTTTCGCGGTCATAGGAGCAGTTCATGTCGAAGTTGAAGTTGTTCCCCTTCCACACCTGCATAGTGAGGTAGCCCTGATAGGCATGAAAATTGAAGCCTCTCACCGTGTCGCAACCCAACGTGGCCAAAGGTGCTTCCATGCCTGTCACATCCTTCAGGGTCACGGTGTCAATCTTCACGGCACTGCGCACAATGCCTTTGAAGCGCACATCCTCCAACGAAGTCGTATTGTTGTCGCCAATGATGGGCAAGTCATATTTTATCATCACTCTCACCGCACCGTCCCAATTGATGGAGGCACTTTCCTTGGTGGGTTCGATGATGCCTCGTCGCTCGTCCATATAGAGGCGCACGGCACCCGCTTCATTTCGGGTCACGGTGGCAAAGGTCGGTACGGTTACCCGATATTCATTCTCCACTCCGTCAAGACATGAGACAAGGCTGAGAGCCATTGCCGAAAGCATCGTCACACAGAGCGTTACGCGCGTTTTTTTCATATTTTCTACTCCTTGAATTTACGTTATACTCTAAAGAAACGTGGCAAAAGTATAAAAAACTACTCTATCCTCTGCCATCCGTCCGATGTTTTTAGGATTCTTTATACTATCTCTCCGAAGTCCCCGATATGTTCATCCACGTATTCGGCCAGTCGGGCGGTCACGTATTCCTCCATCTCCATGAACTCCTCTTCCAGTTTGTCGAACTCCTCGAATTTCTCGTAGGTGGCCATGAACTCCTCGTCCGTCTTCTCGCGCGTCAGTTCGGCCTTGTTCTCGTCGTACACCTTGCGGGCACTATAGACCAGTTTCGAGAACTCCCTCGCCCCCATCAGACGCATGGCTTTGGCAAAGGGATTTTCAAAAATGAAGCTTCCATATCCATTGTAGATGAGCTGTACGAAACCACCTTCGTTCACCTCGCGACGGAAGTAGTGGTAGGCCAACAGGCTTATCTGATAACCGTTCAACAGGTGCATCGTCTCGCCCCTCAGCTCGCCACCGATGGCCGCTTCGTAGGCATCGATGAACACTTGCAGGAACTCGTCCATTCCCTCCTCGGCCCCTTTGCGCAGGGCTTCGTCCTTGATTTGAATCATAATTCTTTCCTTTTATAAGTCTGCAAAGATACTTCTTCCCCCTTAAATATGCAACTTTCACTTGACAAAATGAGGTGAGAAACCTCGAAAAAAATAATTTTATGAAAAAAAGTAGCTGAAAGATGGTAGGGGAAACGAATAAAATCCTTACCTTTGTGTCGTTTTATGGGCAGAATGTTCATTTGGCCCATAGTGAACGAAGTGGTTTACAATAACAATTCATTCATTAACTCATAATAATTTAAAAAAATTAAGAGATTATGACTTATTCACACGAAGTTGAACACATGTGTGTTGTAAAGAAGGGACCCAACCACGGTCCCGCTCCCATTCCCGAAGAAGGAAAGTGGGTTCAGTCAAAAGAGATCAAGGACATCTCAGGTCTTACTCACGGTATCGGTTGGTGTGCTCCCCAGCAGGGCGCTTGCAAGCTGACGCTGAACGTGAAGGAAGGTATCATCCAGGAAGCCCTCGTTGAGACAATCGGTTGCTCGGGTATGACCCACTCAGCAGCTATGGCTTCTGAAATCCTCCCCGGCAAGACATTGCTCGAGGCATTGAATACCGACCTCGTTTGCGACGCCATCAACACCGCTATGCGCGAACTCTTCCTGCAGATTGTCTATGGCCGCACCCAGAGTGCCTTCTCAGAAGGTGGTCTGGTG
>CAZDAN010000076.1:0-9144 GCA_964503565.1 uncultured Bacteroides sp. | reverse complement strand
CACCGCGGCGCATCGTCTATGTGAGTTGCAATCCCGCCACACAGGCACGCGACCTGCAACTGATGGACAAGGCTTATCGAGTGGCGGCCGTGCAACCCGTGGACATGTTCCCCCACACACACCACGTGGAAAATGTGGTGCTGCTGGAGAGAAGAGAGGAAAGAGAAGAGTGAAGAGAGAAGAGAGAAGAGTGAAGAGAGAAATAATCCAAGAATTATGCGAAACAGAAATAACGGTGACACCAACCGCCCCGTGGCACGCCGGAGCGAACAATATACAAACATGCCGGCCGTGAGGGAGCCCATTGGACTGATGGAGTTTCTGATGACCAAGGGAAGCATGAGCCGCAACAAGGTGAAGACATTGCTGAGCCACCGCACCGTATTGGTGGACAAGAAGATAACCACCCGGTACGACTTTGAGCTTCGCCCGGGCATGAAGGTGCAGATAAGCAAGAATCACCACCTGAAGGACTTCAAAAGCAGCCTGATAAAGCTGGTTTACGAGGATGCCTACCTCATCGTAGCGGACAAGCACGAAGGGGTGCCGGTCGTAGGGAACGATAAGAAAAGAAGAGTCAAGACCGCCCTCTCCATCTTGGACGAATATGTGAAGCGCTCGGGCAAGCAACACCGCATCTACGGAGTGCACCGCCTTGATTGCGAAGCCTCGGGCCTCATGATATTCGCCAAAGACGAGCGCACCAAGAAAAACCTGCAGGACAACTGGGAACGCCTCGTGAAGGAGCGCACCTTTGTGGCCGTGGTGAAAGGCGAGATGGAAAAGGACCATGGTGTGATGACCTCGTGGCTGGTTGACGGACAGGTGTACGTAGCCGAAACGATGGGAAGCTATTCACCCGACAAGGCCATCACCCACTACCACACCATCAAGCGAGTCAACGGATATTCGTTGCTCGAACTGGAGTTGGGCAACGGCCGCAAGGAACAGACACGCACACACATGCAGGAATTGGGCCACCCCATAGTGGGCGACCCCAACTGTACGCCGGACAATCCGATACGCCGAATGGCACTTCATGGCTTCCGCCTGCATTTCGTCCACCCCGTGACGGGCGAACCGATGGAGTTCGAGACTGCCTATCCCATGAACTTCCGCAAACTACTGATGCGCGACACGCCCCAGACAGAGCAAGAAGATTGAAGAAGATTTCTCCGAAGCTGACATAAGCGGATTCGTATGAGGACAAAGATGGCACATGCCCCACTCCTGCTCCGGTCGGTCGCCGACCTGCTCTTTCCGCGCAAATGCCCCGTCTGCCACGGAAGGCTGCATCTGTCCGAGGAGGCACTTTGCCTGAACTGCTTCAGCCGCTTACCCTTCACCCTGTATCACCGATGGAGAGGAAATCCGTTGGAACAACGCTTCTACGGAACGGTGCCGGTCGAACGGGCAACGAGTTACCTCTTCTATTCACCCGAAAGCCCGGCACACCACATTCTTCACCAAATCAAATACTACAACAACAAGAGATTGGCCATCCACATGGGGAGGTGTATGGGCATCCACCTGCTGAGCGAGGAGAGCGACCGCTTCCTCGACGGAATCGATTACCTGTTGCCCATCCCCTTGGCCCGAAACCGCCTGCGACAACGCGGCTACAACCAGAGCCTCCTGTTGGCCGAAGGGATAAGTCGGGCCACCGGCATCCCGTTGGCTCCCGACTCGGTGGTGCGCACGGTGGACAACCCGACGCAAACCCGCCTGAACAGCCTTGAAAGATGGGAAAATGTGAAAGGAATATTCGAAGCCACACCACTTGCCCGGAAAACCCTCAGCGGAAAGCACATATTGCTCATCGATGATGTGACCACCACCGGAGCTACCCTGCTCAGCTGCACATCGACCATCCACAAGGCGGTGCCCGAGTGCCGCATCAGCATTGCCACATTGGCCTTGGCCGCATTATAGCGAAGCCATCGCGGAGTCCCTCCCTATACGCACAAAAAAAAGAGGAGACATTCATTCTCCTCCCTCGTATTTCTCAAACGAGAATTCGGCAAGCCCTATCGGACGAAGCGCCATTCCCTTCATGACCCGGTAACGATCTTTCAGTTTTGCATACTTCTTGTCTATCTTGTTCTTCTTCTTCGCAAAGAACACGGTGCAAGTACGGTTGGGCAGATTGGCTCCGTTCTCCAAATACTGTTTCAGCTGATAACTGTATATGCTACGTGCTTCGAGGAATCCGTTTTTCGACACCAGCCCTGCCCCCTTCAGCTCCTGCACATCGGTGATGTGTACCAGGGAGTCGCCGAATGCAGTGCTGATACCAAAGATATACACTGTCTGTTCCTTATTCTTCTTTTCATCCTTACCCTCGGCCTGCAAAGTGCCGAAGCCCACCAGCATAGCGCATACGGCCAGTGCCCAATGTTTGAGTGTCTTCATTTTTATCGTCAGTTTTTCTTTTGTTTATATTCTTCTTTATTCACTAAGTTTCCTCCAAACAGCCGCTTCCCATCGGCATTCACCCTTGCCCCAAGAAGGATTTGAGCAACCGGCTGTGCACGTCATGACGAAGTTTCTTTATCGTCTTCTCCTTGATTTGGCGCACCCGCTCGCGGCTCAGGCCCAGCCTCTCGCCTATCTCCTCCAGCGTCAGCTCCGGTTGGTCGATACCGTAGAACATGCTCAGGATAAGCCGCTCGCGTTCGGGAAGCAACGCCAACGTGCGCCGCACCTCTATGGCCAACGACTCCTTGTCCAACTCATTGTCAGCCGGAGCCTCATTGGCATCGGGCAGGACATCCAACAAGCTGTTCTCCTCCCCTTCGCTGAAAGGCGCATCAATGCTGGTATGCCTCCCCACCATCTTCATCACCTCCTCAACCCGTCCGGGGTCCACATCCATGGCCTCGGCCAGCTCATCGGCCGAAGGGTTCCGCTCATGTTCCTGCTCAAACTTGGAGAAGGCACGGTTGATGCGGTTCAGATGCCCCACCTGATTGAGCGGCAAACGCACGATACGCGACTGCTCGGCCAGGGCTTGCAGGATGGATTGGCGAATCCACCAGACGGCGTAGCTGATGAACTTGAAGCCACGTGTCTCGTCAAACTTTTCCGCCGCCTTCATCAATCCCAAGTTCCCTTCGTTGATAAGGTCGGGAAGAGCCAAACCCTGATTCTGATACTGCTTGGCCACCGACACGACGAAGCGTAGGTTGGCCCTCGTCAGCTTCTCCAAAGCCTTCTCGTCACCCTTGCGGATGCGGATGGCCAGTTCGGCCTCCTCCTCCACCGTAATCATCTCTTCGCGGCCTATCTCCTGCAGATATTTCTCCAGGGCAGCACTCTCACGGTTGGTTATACTTTTGAAAATCTTCAGTTGTCTCATAGACAAGACAACAAAATTCCGCCGCAAATGTACGACATTCTTAGGAAAATCCCCCGTTTTTCACGTTTTTTATATCTTAGTGACCGATAAAAGAAAAACTATCAGGTGTCCGAGGAAATTCTTTCAGCTGAAAGCATCCATTCCGTCAGCTGATAAAACTCCTTCGGACACCTGATAGTTCTTCTGTTATCACGCTTTGTCCTTTACCCTTCACTTAGAAAAGGTCGCGCGTCACAATCTTGTCCTTCCACTGATGGTCTTTGGGGAAGGGTTGTCCGCTCCAAGCCTTTTTCGATGTCCAATCGGCGGGCGCATCAGTCCAGAAGGCATGGGTGGCGGGCAGGCCGAGGGGGAGCAGCGAGAGGGAGGTCATGTAGAGGCTTCCGTTGTTGGTGTACCAGTCGGCCACGTTGGGTTGGCGTCCGCAGAAGCCGATGGTGAGGAAACCGCCTTCGTTGAAGTTTTCCTTACCGTCGAACATGTTCTTCATGGTGGCGGTGAGGGCCGAGCGCACCTGTCCGTTGGTGAGTCCGCCGGGCAAGGTCTGATACCAGGCCATCAGGGCAAGGGGTTGCATGGCGGCCATGCGGTAGGGAATCGAGCGTCCGAAGACGGGGAAGGTGCCTTCGGGCGAGATGAGGCGCTCGAGCACGATGCTGAACTTCTGGCAACGCTCCAGGGCGCGGGCATAGTATTGTCCGTAGTGGATGCGGGTGTAAGCCTTGGCATCCTTCATGGCCTGCAGGGTCTCCAGGTACATGGGGTGGAAGACGTAGCTGCTGTAGTAGTCGAAGGCAAACACGGGGCCGTCGGCATACCATCCGTCGCCCACATACCACTCCTCCATCTTACGACAGGCAGAGTTCACACGGTAGGCATCGTAGGGGGCACCGGCCTTGGCCAGGAAACTTTCGATGATGCTGGAGAAGAGCAGCCAGTTGGTGTAGGGGGGATCTACACGGCGCAGCAGGGTGAACTCCTCGATGTAGCGTTTCTTGGTCGTTTCGTCCAGGGGGATCCACAGCTGGTCGTAGGCGCGCAGAAAACTCTCGGCAATGTAGGCGGCATCCACCAGGGGCTGACCCTCCTTGCGCCAAAGCAGGTAGTCGGGGCTTTGCGGGTCAACGGCGTGGGCATAGCTCTTGAGCGCCCACTCGCGGAGTTGCTTGCGCATCTGTCCTTCCTCGGTGTTGTCATCGGGAAGCGAGAGCCAGGGAGCCACGCCGGCCATCAGTCGGCCGAAGGCTTCCATGTAGGTCACGCGCTTGTCGCGGCTGTCGAAGCTGGGGCTTACCTCCACCTGCATGTTGGCCTGCAGCTTGCCCTCGGCCATGTTGCTCAGCACGGGAGCGGCCATCTTGTAGGCAAGGTCCACCCAATAGGCACGGTCGTTGCCGCCCTGCAGGTCGCGTGTCTCCAGATAGCGCACATATTCGCAAGCGGCCAGCAGGAAGGCACCTACGCCGAAGTTGGCCTGTGAGTTGGCATCCACCACCTGTCCGGGGATAGCCTTTTCGCCGATGGGTTGCACGTATCCCACCTTTCCGCTCTTCTGCAGAGCCTTGTTTTTCAGATAGGCCCATGACTTCTGCACCACAGGAAGATAGGTTGCCTCGTCAAGATAACCATTGTTGATGCCCCACAGGAATCCGTAGGTGAAGAAGGCCGTACCGCTTGTTTCGGGGCCCGGAGCGTGTTCGGGGTCCATCATACTTCGTGTCCAATATCCCTCGGGCTGCTGGATTTCGGCAATGGCCTTGGCCAGGCGGGTGTATTTGTCAACAAAGAACCGACGGTGTTTGTAGTCAGCGGGGAGGTCTTTCAATACCTTGGCCAATCCGGCAAGCACCCATCCGTCGCCGCGTGCCCAGAAGTCCTTCTTGCCATTGGCACTCTTGTGCTTGGGATAGACGTACTTCGCATCGCGGTAGTAGATGCCGGTCTCCTGATCGTACATGATTTCGTCGGAATAGCGGATGTATTCGTAGAGTTTGTCCAGATACTGCTGGTTGCCGGTGAGCTTGTAGAGCTTGGTCATGACGGGCATCACCATGTAAAGGCCATCGGCCCACCACCAATAGTCGTTCTTCGGCGTGCTCATCTGATATTCCATCACTTCGCGCGCACGGCGAATCTTGTAGTCGTCGGGCTGGATGTTGTAAAGGTCGATGTACGTCTGGAAACAGATTTGCCAGTCGCCGAAGAGGACATGCTTGTCCGTTTCACCGTAGTTGTACATCCACTCGGCCCGGTTGTTGCTCTTGGCACCCTTCCACTGGTTGTGATTGGCCCAAGCCTCGGAGTAGGCGCGGTACTTCTCGTTACCTGTCAGGAAATAAGCCTCCATGTTACCTGTGTGGTAAGCGGCATTGTCCCAGAAGGAGCGCACTTCGGGCTTGTTGTTCGTCTGCCAATAGGTGTTTACTTTATCGATGATTTTGCGCACTTCCTGCGCCTCCTTGTTCTGCTTGGCCGCTATCATGGGTAGCATCAGCATCAGCAGGCCCGCACTCAGCAGGACTTTCTTAAAAACGTTGTTCATGATACTTTAATTGTGTTTTTACTTCGTTATTTCATGGGCACAAAGATAGCGCTTTTTTGATAACCGACGAAGAAAAACGAAGGGAACTTCTCTTTTTATTTTGTTCTCCGCTCCAATTGCCGTATCTTTGCCCACAAAAAGAAAGAATCAGACACAATGGAAATATTCAACCCAATGATAGCCTCGGCTCTTCAGATAGCCGAACGCCGAGTGGCCAACACGCTGGAACTGTTGGCCGGAGGAGCCACCATTCCCTTCATCAGCCGATACCGGAAGGAAGCAACGGGCGGACTGGACGAGGTTCAAATCGAACAAATCAAGCAGATGCACGAACGGCTGACCGAAGTGGGCAAACGCAAGGAGACCATCCTCGCCACCATCGGAGAACAGGGAAAACTGACGGACGAACTGCGCCGGCGCATCGAACAGACGTGGGACGCTACGGAGCTGGAAGACATCTACTTGCCCTACAAGCCGAAGCGGAAAACCCGCGCCGAAGTGGCCCGCCAGCGGGGACTGGAGCCACTGGCCAACCTGCTGATGCTGCAACGCGAGAAGGACGTGATGGCTCGCGCGCGTACCTTTATAAATAATGAGGTCAAAAACGAAGAGGAGGCACTGAAAGGCGCACGCGACATCATTGCCGAACGGGTGAGCGAGGACGAACGCGCCCGCAACCAGGTGAGAAACCAATTCAGCCGAACGGCCGTCATCACCTCCAAAGTGGTGAAGGGAAAGGAGGAGGAAGGACAGAAGTTCCGCGACTACTTCGACTTCAGCGAACCGCTCAAGCGATGCACCTCGCACCGACTGCTGGCCCTCCGACGGGGCGAAGCGGAGGGATTCCTGAAGGTAAGCATATCGCCCGACGACGAAGAATGTCGGGAACGGTTGATAAGAATGTACAGCCCCCTTCCATCCTCCCAAGGGAAGGAAGGGGCAAAGGGGCATCGCCCTGCTCTCTCCCCCGCTGGGGGAGTCGGAGGAGGAAGCGGTGAGGAGGCATCCTTCCACGTGCGCGAAGCCGTGGCCGACGGGTACAAGCGCCTGCTGAAGCCCTCCATCGAAACGGAATTTGCCACACAAAGCAAGGAGAAGGCCGACGCAGAAGCCATCCGCATCTTTGCCGAAAACCTGAAGCAGCTGCTCCTCTCCTCCCCCCTCGGACAAAAACGGGTGTTGGGCATCGACCCCGGCTTCCGCACGGGATGCAAACTTGTCTGCCTCGATGCACAGGGTGCCCTGCTCCACCACAGCATCATGAGCCCTCACCCGCCGAAGAACCAACTTCGTGAGTCGATGGCCACAATGAAATACCTCATCGAGAAATATAAGATAGAAGCCATAGCCATCGGTAACGGTACGGCCGGACGCGAAACGGAGGAGTTTGTGCGCCATCTGCCCTTCGTGGAGGGAATAGAGGTGTACGCGGTGAGCGAAGACGGGGCTTCGGTCTATTCCGCCTCAAAAATCGCCCGCGAAGAGTTTCCCGACTTCGACGTGACCGTGCGCGGGGCCGTCTCCATCGGCCGTCGCCTGATGGACCCCTTGGCTGAGCTGGTGAAGATTGACCCGAAGAGCATCGGCGTAGGGCAATATCAGCACGACGTTGACCAGACACAGCTGAAGCGTTCGCTCGACCAAGTGGTGGAGAACTGTGTGAACTCGGTGGGCGTCAACGTGAACACGGCCAGCAAACATCTGTTGACCTACGTCTCGGGCCTCGGCCCCGCTCTGGCACAAAACATCGTGACGTACCGGACAGAGAACGGTCCCTTCCGTTCACGGAAAGAACTGATGAAAGTGCCTCGCATGGGAGCCAAGGCTTTTGAACAATGTGCAGGCTTCCTGCGTGTGCCACAGGCCGAAAACCCGTTGGACAACAGCGCAGTACACCCCGAGAGCTACCACATCGTAGAACAAATGGCCGCCGACCTGCACTGCACCGTGGACGAACTGATAAAGAACAAGGAACTGCGCCTCAAGATTGACATCAAACGCTACACGACCGACACCGTGGGCCTGCCGACCCTGACGGACATCATGCAGGAATTGGACAAACCGGGTCTCGACCCGCGCAAGCCGCTCGCCGCCTTCCGCTTTGCCAACGTACACACACTGGAGGACCTCCGCGAAGGGATGACCCTGCCGGGCATCGTCACCAACATCACCAACTTCGGTTGCTTTGTGGATGTGGGCGTGCATCAGGACGGCCTTGTACACATCTCGCAACTGGCCGACAAATTCGTGAGCGACCCGACCACCGTCGTCTCGCTCCGCCAACAGGTGATGGTAAAAGTACTGGAGGTCGACCTGAAGCGTAAGCGTCTGAGTCTGACAATGAAGGGAATATAGGAACGATATGTATTGGATTATCTTTCACACCGACCAACTGATAGTGCAGGACGGGGCTTTGCCCAAAGGCGAGGTGCCTCCTGTACCTGTCCCCGAAGGAGGGCACGTGCACGTACTTCCCAATCTTGACGACGAACCTTGCCGGGCATTTGCCATAGGCCGAAGTGACGAGGTATTGGATTCTTCACTTTTCCCTCTTCATTCTTCACTCATCGGCCTCCGTGCTTCCTACGATGTGCTTCCCTTCTCGCACTACCTGATGGCGGGCAAAGCCAAAGAGTTGATTCACTTCGACGAAACGGTCAGGTATTGCTCCGTCTGCGGCTCGCCCATGCGTTGGCAAACGGATATCAGCAAACGGTGCTCTGCTTGCGAGCGTGAAGTGTGGCCGTCCATCTCCACGGCAATCATCGTCCGCATCACGCGAGGCGACGAAGTGCTACTTGTCCGCGCCCGCAACTTTCGGGGAACCTTCTACGGCCTCGTAGCCGGCTTTCTCGAAACAGGCGAAACCCTCGAAGAGTGCGTACGCCGCGAGGTAAGGGAGGAAACAAACCTTGAGATAAAGAATATCCGCTACTTCGGCAACCAACCGTGGCCCTATCCCAGCGGACAAATGATTGGTTTCACCGCCGAATACGCCGGCGGTACACTCCGCCTGCAAGACGAAGAGCTCTCCACCGCTGCCTTCTTTCACTACGACCATTTGCCTGAAATTCCCCATAAACTGAGCATGGCCCGTATGCTGATAGACGCCTGGCTGGAGGAAAAGACCGCCTGCAAACCCTGACCGGATAAACGGATAAAGAAAAACCGACCGACATCCTCTCCACCGTAAGCATTCGACGAAGTACCCCTAAATTGCAACTGCTGCAACTACCTGTGATTG
>CAZDAN010000075.1:0-9240 GCA_964503565.1 uncultured Bacteroides sp. | reverse complement strand
CTGTTCGTCGTAGTCGGTATAGACCGTAGTCTCCACATCGGCCTTGGCCAGCTTGTCAATTTCACTTTGCAATATGCGCTGGGCAGAATTGGAGTTGTCCACACGAATGTACATGCCCTTTCCGGCCTGGGCAATCTGTTGGCACATCTGTTCGTTCAAACGGGTGACAATGACATTCCCCTCCTTATCCTTACGAAAATCATTAGAGCGTCCTTGAGCCGTCGGGATAGGCGCACCTTCGGGTGAGCCTACACCCAAGACATACACCTGCATTCCCTTTTCAGCAGCAGCACGGGCAGCTTCCTCGGCTCCGCCCTCGTGATTCTCACCGTCCGTAATGATAATGATGGCGCGTCCGACTCCTTCTTTAGGGGTAAAACTCTTCATTGCCAAGTTGACGGCACCTCCAATATCAGTACCCTGACTGGCAATGAGCGACGGATCGATGGCATCCAGAAACATTTTGGCAGAAATGTAATCACTCGTAATAGGCAACTGGGTAAATGCCTGACCGGCAAAGACAATAAGTCCGACTTTGTCATTGGTAAAGCTCTCTACCAACTTGCTCACCAAACGCTTTGACTTATCCAAACGGTTAGGTACCACATCTTCGGCAAGCATAGAGTTTGAAATATCAAGGGCAATGACCGCCTCAACACCGCTCCGCTTCACCGTCTCCATCTTTGACCCGAACTGCGGACGGGCCAACACCACAATTACCAGTGCAAGAGCTACAAAGGTAATCCAAAACTTCAAATGCATACGGTGTACCGAAGCATCCGGCATCAGTTGGCGAAGCAACTCAGGGTCGCCATACTTCTTAATCCGCTTCCTACGACGGATATTGGAATAGAGATAAAAAGCTGCCAGCAAAGGAAGCACTGCCAGCAAATATAAACAGGTCGGGGCTCCAAATCTAAACATAGTTCACATTACTTCTTTTTAAGGAATCCTCTTCAATACAGAATTTCTCAACAAGACTTCGAGCAGAATACAGGCAAAAGCAATCCAAGCAAAAGACTGGTATTCCTCTTCGCGCTTGCTGAACTCCTTTACATTCAGTTTTGTTTTCTCTAATTTATCAATCTCGGCATAAATCTGACGCAGTTCGTCTTCGTTCTTTGCGCGGAAATAGTTTCCGCCCGAAGTAGACGCTATCTGTGTCAGCGTAGCTTCATCAATCTCTACAGGTTGGTTCAGATATTGAGTTCCCATTGGAGTCTGAACAGGGTAAGGAGCTGTACCATTGGTTCCTACACCGATTGTATAAACTCTTACTCCAAAACTCTTGGCAATCTCGGCAGCGGTCAAGGGAGAAATGTCTCCCCGATTATTTGAACCGTCGGTAAGCAGAATCACCACCTTTGACTTGGCTTTGCTATCCTTCAACCTCGATACGGCATTGGCAATGCCCATACCGATGGCCGTTCCATCGTCAATCATGCCACGTTGGGCGATGGAACAATCGATGTCGCGGAAAAGATTGAGCAACACAGCGTGGTCAATCGTCAGCGGACACTGTGTGAAACTTTCACCGGCAAAGATGGTAAGACCAATATTGTCATTCGGACGGCCGTTAATGAACTCAGCCGCTACGGTCTTAGCCGCTTCTATACGGTTAGGCTTCAAGTCCTGCGCCAACATACTGGTAGAAACGTCAACCGCCATCATTATATCGATACCCTCAATCTCGGTATTTTGCCAATTATCAGTCGTCTGAGGACGGGCAATAACCAATATCAACATGACCAACGCCACCAAGCGCAACAAGAAAGGCACATGCAAGAGATAGACTTTATAGCTCCGCGGCGCTTTCAAATAGGCATGGGTGTCCGACACCTGCATGGCAGGAGTGCTCTGCCTATGCCGCATGACATACCATATTATATAAGGTATAAGCAGCAAAAGCAGGAAGAGACATTCTATATTCTTAAAAACCATATACTCTAAAATTCTTTCTTTTTCAGCATTGTGTTTTACGTAGACTCTCAAAAGAACAGGTTATAGAAATCGTCCGCAACAAAATAAGCCGTCACCAAAGCAGCCCCAACCAACGCGACAATACCGGCAACCAAAGCCATCTGAGTGCGTCGCGAACGCTTTTCCTCTACCGTGATTTCCGTAGGAGCAGGCTTCTCGTTAGGATCAGGCTCTACCTTTGTCTGGTTGATGAACTCTATTGCACTCATCAGATTCATGTCGTTTTCGTTCAACAGGGGAGCATACTTGGCAAACTTCACAAGATCGGCCGTCAAGAAGAGTTGCTTCAAATCCTCTATCGCCTCCTTATCCTTACTTTCTTGCAGATAATCAATGATTTCTGCCGACGTCTTCTCCATGGCATTAAACCCAAAACGTTCATGAATATAGATGCGGATAACGTCGGTCAACTCGGTATAATATCCCTTCGGGTCGCCCTTTTGCCAACTTTTCTCCTCTTTGATACGGGCAATTTCCTGCATGGCCAGTTCATGAGGCGGCAATTTCGGCTCGACCTTCACCTTACGGAGAATGGGCTTATTGTCCTTGAGGCGGATAATCAGGTAAACAATGACAATGACAAGAGGTATCAGCAACAGCAGTTTCCACACCACCGGCTTCCAATCCTCCCACAGGAGTGGCATCGGCATAATATCCTTAGGAGGGCATATCGCTTCCGGATTCTCTTCGTCCAACGGCATCGGATATACCATGAGAGCCAGATTCTGAGAATAATACGGTTTACCATCCACCATCACCTCGAACGGAGGCAGATAGTAAGCCGCCGAGTCAAACGACGTGACAGTGTATTCCTGAGTCACCAACATGCGCTCGCGATTGTTCAGGTATTGCGTATCGGCTTTGGCCACCTCTATCAGCTCCACCCCTTTCACAATCGTGTCGGTGAAGAGAGGGAGTTGCAACTTCTGCGTAGCTCCACAGCTGACCTCCAGCTTGATACGCGCCTGCTCGCCAATCAACCGCTGAAGCGAATCGATGCTCACATCCACAGTGACATTCTGAGCAGCACTCATCCATGGGATAAAGGTACAAAAAGCCAAGGTTAAGGCTACCTTAAGCCAAAGATAAGGTTGCTTCGTTATTTTACACTCTTTCATTTTCTTCAATTCCTTTTTGCAAACAGGTTCAACAGGGCTTTCACATAGTCCTCATCCGTACGTATGGAAACAGAGTCAACCCGGCTTCGGGTGAATGCCGCGCTCATTTTCTCCTGACGCTCTTCCCACCATTCGTGATGTGCCCGACGCACGGCTTTTGACGAAGTGTCAATGTATTGCTCGTGTCCGGTTTCTGCATCGCGCACCTTCATCAAACCCACATCGGGAAGTTCTGCCACACGACGGTCGTACACCTGAATGGCCACCACGTCGTGTTTCCGATTGGCAATGGTCAAGGCATTGGAAAAGTCCCCTTTACCATCGATAAAGTCACTCAGGATGAATGCCGTACAACGTTTTTTTAACACATTGGTCAAGTACTCTATTGCCATCCTTACATCGGTACGACGACTCTCGGGCTTGAAGTCAAGCAATTCGCGGATAATATACAAAATGTGTTTCTTTCCTTTCTTAGGCGGGATAAATTTCTCTATCCTGTCCGAGAAAAAAATCACTCCAATCTTGTCATTGTTCTGAATGGCCGAAAAAGCAAGGGTGGCGGCAATCTCCGTCTCCATCTGCTTTTTCATCTGCTTTACCGTACCAAAGTCGAGGCTGGCCGACACATCCACAAGGAGCATCACCGTCATTTCGCGCTCCTCTTCGAACACCTTGATGTAGGGCTTGCTCATGCGGGCAGTTACGTTCCAATCAATATCACGCACATCGTCGCCATACTGATATTCACGAACTTCCGAAAAGGCCATACCCCTCCCCTTGAAGGCCGAATGGTATTGCCCAGCAAACAAGTTGCTCGAAAGGCCACGTGCCTTGATTTCAATCCGTCGGACACGCTCAATCAGTTCATTTGCTTCCATATATTATTCAATGACCAGTTATTAGCGACTAACTACCAGTTACTAACAATCAGTTATGATGAAACACTCCTATTAGGGCACTTCCACTTTATTGAGAATTTTGCTTACAATCTCATCCGAAGTCATGTTGCTTGCTTCGGCTTCGTAGGTCAATCCGATACGGTGGCGGAGCACATCATGAGCCACGGCACGCACATCCTCGGGCACCACGTAACCACGACGCTTGATGAAAGCATACGCACGGGCTGCCAATGCCAGATTGATGGATGCACGGGGAGAACCACCAAAGGCAATCATTCCCTTAAGTTCCTTCAAATCATACTTTTGCGGATAACGGGTGGCAAACACGATGTCGGCAATGTATTGCTCAATCTTCTCGTCAAGATAAACCTGACGCACCACCTTACGGGCTTCAATGATGTCTTCGGCACGCAAAATAGGTTTCACCCCCATCTTTTTCCCCGAAATATTCTGACGGATGATTTTCTTCTCCTCTTCCAACTTCGGATAATCGATGATGACCTTCAACATGAAACGGTCAACTTGTGCTTCAGGAAGCGGATAGGTACCCTCTTGTTCAATGGGATTTTGTGTAGCCAACACCAAAAAAGGCTCGGGCAAAAGGAAGGTATTCTTACTCAGTGTCACCTGACGCTCCTGCATGGCCTCAAGCAAGGCACTCTGCACCTTGGCCGGCGCACGGTTGATTTCATCAGCCAATACGAAGTTAGCAAAAATAGGTCCCTTATTGGCAATGAAATGCTCCTCCTTCTGGCTATAAATCATGGTACCTACAACGTCGGCCGGAAGCAAATCTGGCGTAAACTGAATACGGCTATACTTAGCATCAACCAGCGAAGCCAGCGTCTTGATGGCTAAAGTTTTTGCCAAACCGGGTACACCTTCCAACAACACATGACCATCGGACAACAAGCCTATCAGCAATGATTCAACCAAATGTTTCTGTCCTACGATAATCTGATCCATTCCGGCAATCAGATTTGTAACAAATGCACTTTGTCTCTCTATCCGCTCGTTCAGTTCGCGGATATCTATTGTTTCTGCCATAATTTTATAATATTATTTTCACTTTCGGTTTTCGTGCCCCAAAAGTAGTATTTATTATTAACTAATGCAATTATTTCTTGCTAAAAAAGATTCCTTTTATTCACTTTTTAAAAGTATTAGCATTTATAAAGCAATGACGGCTCTCACATTAACATTCCTTGATAATTTTCTTCTCTGTCTATCCCCTCAAACCCGTGATTGGGGTCAATAGAACAATCTCTCTAAAAATTCCGGAGCCAAGACGAACAGCATCCCCATCAGCATCAACAAAAACATGAAAATCGAGATTGTGAACAATGCTATCTTATTGCTTCTTTCCTCCTTTTCCAACTCCTTCTCCAATCGGCGAAGCCCTTCACGTCGGGTCACAGCTTTCATCTGCTCCTTGTCTTCCGAAGAGTTGTACACCAAAGATACATTCTCGCCTTCCGACCCACTCTTGTCTTCCTTTGCCCAATCCTGTTCTCCGGTTTTCGTCTCACTTGCATCAGTATCTGCCCTCCCAGCATCTCCCGACTTTTCTACGCATTCCTCTTCCGCATGAACTTCTACGGATTCTACGGATGATTCCCAAGGTACCTCCTCCACTTCCGCCACTTCCGATTGGGAAAAAACGTCTTCCTCTTTTTCTGTCTCCACAAGGAGATTCTCGTTCTTCAACTCTACAGCCTCAAAATGAGCAAAAGGTTTGTTTATCAATTCTTTCAATTTTGAATCAACTGAGAAAGAAATCTTTCGATGTTCGGGAATCTCAATGCTTTCGCCCGTGTTTACATTCACACTTTTACGGCTTTCAACATCTATCAACTTAAAAATTCCCAGCCCTTTAATCTTGACATACCTCTCCTCTTCCAATGCATTTACCAACAAACCAAAGAACTTGTTCAAAGCATCGGCCGCACTTTTCTCAGACATGCCATATTCACGTTTCAGAATATTGCGGAATTCTTCCTTATAAAGTTTTTCATTCATAAGTTATTCTATGGTATATTCAAAATCATTTTACTTTATTTCAGTTTCTCTTTCAACCCGACCGAAGGTTTGAATCCCAATACCAATTTAGGAGGCACAAGAATACGTTGCTGAGTGGTAGGAATCACAGAGACACGCTCCATCTTCTTTTTCACCTCAAATGTGCCAAAGTCCTGAATACAAACCGAATTACCGTCCTGAAGTTCACGGGTAAGCACCGACACGAGACGTTCAACCAGCGCCGAAGCATCGGCCCCCGAACATCCCATCTCTTTCGAATAAGCATCTATGAACTCCTTGTTATTCATATCCTTTTCTTTTATTGATTTAAAGAATCTTTGCGTACAGGTCAAACTCCTCTGCTTCAGTAATCTGCGCATCATAGCTCTCCCCTATCTCCAATTCATTCTCCTGACAAAGTATCAACACTTCAGGATCCACTTCCGGGGAATCAAATTCCGTACGACCAATGTAATAGTCACCTTCTTTTCTGTCTATCACCACCCGCATTGTTTGCCCCACCTTCTGCTCGTTCAATTCGGCTGCAATGCGTTGCTGAATGGCCATCAACTCATCCAACCGGCTCTGTTTCAGCTCTTCGGGGACATTGTCCTCGTAGTGGTCTGCCGAAAAGGTTCCCTCTTCTTCGGAATAGGCAAAGGCACCCATACGGTCAAACCGTGCCCAACGGACAAACTCCTTCAACTCTTCGAAATCCTGCTCCGTTTCGCCAGGGAAACCAACCATAAAAGTTGTACGCAAGTGAATGCCCGGCACCTCTTCACGGAAACGCTTGATAAGATTATAGGTTTCCTCCTTAGAGACGTGTCGATGCATTCGTTTCAACATATTATCGCTCACATGTTGAAGAGCAATATCCATATAGCGACACACATTCTTATGTTCACGCATCACCCGGAACAAGTCCATCGGGAAGTTTGTCGGATAAGCATAATGCAGACGAATCCATTCAACTCCCGGTATTTCTGCCATCCGCTCAATCAATTCGGGCAAAGCCTGTTTCTTATAAAGGTCAACCCCATAATAGGTCAACTCCTGAGCAATGACCTGAAACTCCTTCACTCCCTGTGCCACCAACATACGTACTTCATCCAATATCTCCTCCATCGGACGGGACACATGCTTACCCGTAATGATAGGAATCGCACAATAGGCACACCGACGGTCACACCCTTCCGATATTTTCAGATAAGCGTAATGATTAGGAGTTGTCAAGCAACGCTCAAGTCCACACTCTGGACAATACGTCTTTCCCAAATCCTCCAGAAGGTCCGTCCAATCAAACTTTCCGTAAAACTTGTCCACCTGAGGAATTTCATCTCCCAACTCTTTAAGATAACGTTCTGACAAGCAACCCATCACATAGACTTTCTTCAAGCGTCCTTCCTCTTTGGCCTGACAGAATTCAAGTATCGTGTTGATGGACTCCTCTTTGGCATCACCAATAAATCCACAAGTATTGATGACGGCTATTTCTCCTTCGGGCGATGCACTATCATGCGTCACTTCGTAACCATTGGCCTGCAACTGGCGCATCAGTTTCTCCGAATCCACCAGATTCTTCGAACATCCCAAAGTGATGATATCAACGGTATTCCGTTTCATTCGTTTTCACCGAATAATGAATCCACAAATTCTTTCTTGTTGAAGGCCTGCAAATCCTCCATTCCCTCACCCAATCCAATATATTTCACAGGGATTTTGAACTGATCACTGATTCCAATGACCACTCCACCCTTGGCCGTACCATCCAATTTAGTGACAGCCATAGCCGTCACCTCGGTAGCCTTTGTAAATTGCTTGGCTTGTTCAAAAGCATTCTGTCCAGTAGAGCCATCCAAAACCAACAAGACCTCATGCGGCGCATCGGGCATCACTTTCTTCATGACGTTCTTTATTTTGGTCAGCTCATTCATCAAGCCCACTTTATTATGAAGCCGTCCGGCAGTATCAATAATAACGACATCCGCATTTCCGGCTACAGCAGAACTGAGTGTGTCGTATGCCACTGAAGCCGGGTCAGATCCCATTTGTTGTTTCACAACGGGTACCCCTACACGCTCGCCCCAAATGCACAACTGCTCTACAGCAGCCGCACGAAAAGTATCGGCTGCACCCAAATACACGGTTTTACCAGCCTTCTTGAACTGATATGCAAGTTTTCCAATCGTTGTAGTTTTACCTACTCCATTGACACCCACCACCATTATTACATACGGTTTCTTTCCTTCAGGAATTTCATATCCTTCGGTATCAGTCGTATTATTTTCGGTCAACAACGAAGCTATCTCGTCACGCAGAATACGGTTCAATTCATCAGTATTGACATACTTGTCCCGTGCCACACGTCCCTCTATGCGTTTGATAATGGTCAGCGTGGTTTCTACCCCCACATCCGATGTAATCAGCACCTCTTCCAGATTATCCAACACTTCATCATCCACTTTCGACTTGCCGGCGATTGCACGAGCTATCTTACCAAAGACACTTTCTTTGGTTTTTGACAGTCCCTTGTCCAGGGTCTCCTTTTTCTCTTTCGAAAAGAAACTAAAAAATCCCATATTCTTTCTACTTATCTTTTTCAGCTACAAAGATACAACAAATCAACTATTTAACAAAAAAAGTTCCCCTCATTCTTTAACGAAGGGAACTTTTCTGATTTTATATCCTAAATTCGGGCTTTCTTATTTCTTGAAAAAGTCCTGAACTTTGTCATTGGGAACCATTTGCTCATCAAAGACGTATGCACCAGTCTTGGGCGACTTCACCATCTTGATAACTTTTGTATATGAACGTCCTTCTTTACCAGTCTGAAGGGTCGCAACTGTTTTCTTTGCCATGAGTTATACTTCTTTTATTTGATTTCTTTGTGAACTGTTACTCTCTTCAGGATGGGGTTGTATTTCTTCAACTCCAATCTCTCTGTGGTATTCTTGCGGTTCTTCGTTGTGATGTAACGAGAAGTACCGGGGAGACCACTTTCTTTCATTTCAGTACATTCAAGGATAACCTGTACTCTATTACCTTTTGCTTTCTTAGCCATACTTCAAATCTCCTCTTTTATTAAGCGATTACTTTAATCGTTTTCCAATCACAATAACCCTTGGCTACAGCATCGTTCAATGCAGCATCCAAGCCCTTCTTATTAATCACGCGCAGACCAGCAGCACAAATCTTCAGGCTAATCCAGCAATCCTGCTCTA
>CAZDAN010000074.1:0-9280 GCA_964503565.1 uncultured Bacteroides sp. | reverse complement strand
GCTGCAAATATACACACTATTATATATATAACAAACTTTTTTCCGTTAAAAATGAAAAAGATGCGGTGAAAACGCCATAATTTGTCTATGCTGCATCTATATATATTTATATATAAAAAGAAGATTTATAAGGAAGATTGCAGGATAATTAAGAAAAAAGAGGTATCTTTGCCAACAGAATAATTTATAAAGCAACAGTATGGAAGAAGAAAGCAGACCGAGACGAACCAGACGCACCAAAGCGAACATCGAGGAGGCCATCAACAAGGCTGCCAAAGACCTTGTGTTGAAAAAAGGATTTGCCGGAGTGGCGGTGTTGGACATCATCAAGAGGGCAAAGATTGAGCCTGTAACCTTCTACAACCGATACAAGAATCAGGAAGAGTTCTACGACAGCTTTGTACGCCAGTTTGACTACTGGTTCAACGACACATTGACGATTCCTGACAAATTGCAGGAAACAGAGGAAGGTTATGTGGCCATTCTGCACAAACTGATAGACGGCATGGCCGATGACTCGGTGATGTTGGAACTGCTACGATGGGAAATAGGTGACACGAATGTTGTGACCCGCCGCACGGCCATGAGTCGCGAGATTCACACACTGCCCTTGATAAGGCCATACGAAGCTGAGTTCCGCCGATACGGTATTGACATCACGGCCGTGACCACACTGCTGATTGCGGGCATTTATTACCTGAACCTGCACCGCCGCTGTTCGCCCTTCTGCGGGATTTTCATGGAGGAGAAAGAGGGACAGGACAGGATAAAGGAAACCATACGCTCGATTATCCGCGTCTTGTACCGACACAAGGAGGAAAAAGACCGTCAGCAACACCAACTGGATACCATTGCCGAGCGCTTGCGCAAAAAGGGCATGAGCGAGGAGGAGATCAGGGAGTGCCTGAGGGGTGCATAATTGCATATATATACAATGTTAGAGGAGGAAAGCGGTGAAAACGGAAGTTTGCCTTCCTTGAAACCCAGGACTTGCTTTCTTACTTCATAGATTAATGCCATAATTCAATTCTCCTTTTTTAATTGTTTGTTTGCTTCCCCTTCAGGACGCGCACTTTCCCCTCGTGGTTTGTTGGTGCAAAGGTAAGGGCAAAAAAATGGCCGCCCCCCTTTACCCAAATCTCGACTTCAGGTAAAGGGGAGGTAAGGGGTTAGGAAAGGATAATGAACAGATTACAGACTTAACCAAAAGGATTGAGAACCTACATTCATTCCGTTTGCTTTTAGCTTGGAATAAGAACCAAACAAGGTATTTGGGACACTTTGATTTTGCGTGAGGTGTGTATCGTCCTAAGAAATAAGTGGGTGCGTTTTTTGACATCCACATAATTATTCCTATACCAAGGACAAGACTATCAATCGGGAATGGTGTACACCGTAGCATCAATGGGCCGGTTGGTGCGCAGATTGCTCATTTGGTATAACGTGCTGTTACCGTTGTATTCGTCCATTTGCATTTGGACGAGCAACTTGGTTTTCAACTCGTAAAAAAGTACAATCTTAGCATAGCCCCGAGCCGTTTTCTTGGTCGAGACCAAAGTTACTTCATATCCGTCGGCCTTCTGGGAGGCGGTTATTTCAGCTCCATTTTCAGCGGCCAAAGCAGCGGGTTTTCCATGTACACAATATAACAAGGTGTTGCGAAGGCCCCGCATGGTCTTGTTTTTGTCTGTATTGAATTTATTCTTCTTCTTTCCACGAATCATGTAGAAATCGTTCCCGTTGATAATCAGTACATCGGAAGACGGTGCCTGATAGTGTTGTGCCATCTGTTCGTCGCCCGAAATGTATAGCAAACCTTCCGACTGCACCTTTGTGCCTTTGGCCGCCAAGGTCTTGATTTGGGTAAAATCGCCTTGAATGGTGTTATAGGCAGCATTGCCCTTTTCTATTTCCGATAATATGGCATTCTGTGCCTGAAGCCCCATGCACACGAGCAGGCAAAGTAAAGACAAAATTCTTTTCATATCTTCTTGTTTTTAGGAATATAGTCCTCCGTTAATAGATATACATTCTCCGGTGATGTATGCGGCTTTGTCCGATACAAGGAATGCCACCAAGTCTGCCACTTCTTCCGCTTCACCGAAACGGTTGGCAGGAATTGTTTTCTTCAGTTCGGCCTCGTCCAGTCCGTCTACCATTTCAGTACGGATAAACCCAGGTGCCACTGCATTGACGGTAATCCCCCGACGGGCCACTTCTTGTGCCAAAGCCTTGGTGGCAGCAATCAAGCCACCCTTTGCAGCCGAATAGTTGCACTGCCCCGGCAGGCCCCTCAAGCCTGAAACCGAAGCCATGTTGACAATACGGCCACGCTTCTTTACCGACATCGGCTTCAACAAGGGGCGGGTTACGTTATAAAATCCGTGTAAACTGATTCCCAATACCTTGTCCCAATCTTCTTGTTCCATCCAGAGCAGCAAGTTGTCCTTACGGATACCGGCATTGTTTACCAATACTTCGATAAATTCACCCGGATGCGTTTCCTGCCATGCCTCAATAGCTGCCACGCTTTCTTCGCACTTGCTTACATCGAATTTCAAGAGTTCGCCTTGACTTCCGGCTTCTTGAATCAGCTCGAGTGTCTTTTGAGCTTCCGCATCGTTCGATACATAATTTATCACTACACAATATCCCATTTGGGCCAACTTCACACAAATGGCTCGTCCAATACCACGGCTTCCGCCGGTAACCAATGCATATTTCATTTGATTGATGATTTATGATTTATGATTTCTACTATTTTATCCATTCCCAATATTTCGGCACACGTAAAGAAAGATGTCATCGAAACACCTAAGATACCGTGCAGGTTCAAACTCTGACCGGTTTGTAGAAGGTTCGGAATCGGTGTTCGCGGAGTGAGCACCGTAAACATCGGATTGTTGTAATCCTTCCGGATACCGTATGCACATCCTTCCGCACTCGCTGTATAGCTATGATACGATAATGGCGATCCAGTGAAAATCTTGTCTATGGCTCCTCTCAAATCCGGCAAGCGTCTTTCGACCAGACGGATACATGCCTCTGTTTTCGCTTCCTTGTATGCCACATAATCATCACCTCGTCTCCCCACCGGATAGTGCGACCATTTTTCCACTTCCTGCCAACTCATCGGAGAAAGCAAGTCGACATTGACGGCTCTCGACGAGTACTCTTCCGGCACCGAATAGTGCACCAATACGCTTTCGGTGTTCAAGGTGTTGACATTCCACAAATCGGCATCTGGGCGATGCACATATATATTTTTGTTCAAATAAGGTAACGCTCCCGGCTTCAGGCGGATGTTGGCAGTAAACATGCCGAAAGTATTGTCGAGATTGGCAATGCGATTTCGATAGATTCGGCGCATTTTCTTACTCTCTCCAACCAACGAAACGGTATATGCCGGATGAACACTTGAAATAATCCAATCGGCTTCCATGTAATCTTCCCCGTTCACGGTTACACCTGCCGCTTTGCCTTCTTTTTCCTCAATCGAAGTTACGGCTATGCGAGTCTTCACTTCACCACCCATGGCCTGGATGCTTTCCACCAACGTCTCGGCTATCTGCGAACCGCCTCCTCTCAATCGCCAGGAGCTACGGATAAACGAGTCGTTGATTTGGGCAAACGTATATAAAGGCAAGGTCGATGCATTCAATTCCATTTTCAGCGATGTACCCGACAACACCTTCCGCAACAACGGATCTTTGATGGTTTCGTTCAAGAATTCGTGTGCGGAACGAGCAAATAATGAATTGGTTAACGTATTGTCGTTCCGAAAATTGAAACTGTCGAAGATATGGTCGCCTACCTGTTTCAAGAAAGCAACATATTTCTTCAATCCATCCCGTTCTTTCGGGAAATAAGCAGCCATGGTTTCTTCAAACGGACGATGGCCGTTGGCAAATCGGAACGATTCTTCGCCAATCACTACCTCATCGAAGCAGTTTTCATCCAATTGCTTCCAGGGAAGGTTCATCAAGTCGAAATAGCTGAACAGCGTGTGCAAGGACTCACCTTCCTTCAAGGCTCCCACATAATGAAAGCCAGTATCGAACAAAGCGGCTCCCCGACGGAAAGTCTGCAGGCAACCACCCACCTGAGCTTCTTGCTCCAGTATGGTAACCTTCATACCGTTCTTAGCAAGGATGTAACCACATTCCAGGCCTCCCAATCCGGCTCCTATGATGATGACACTGCTCCTTTTCATTGTCTCTTAAATCGTTTGGAGAAGAAGTTGAACTTCATCAGATAGCGGAACAGGGCCGGCTGCAAAGTATACGTGATGAGAATAGTCGCACTCATCCCAATCAACGTACTCAGACCGATGGAATGAATGGCAGGATGGGTTGCAAACAGCAACGCCCCTGTTACTACCATCAAGACGAATGCCGAGAAGAAAATGGCCGTCTTGTGGTAAGTGAGCAAGTTAATGTCCTCGCCGGTGGCTTGGGCAATCAAACCGCTCATCACGAAGATGCTGTAATCGACACCAATACCGAATATAAAGGTAGCGATGATAATGTTTATCAAGTTGAACTGCAAGCCGAAGATGCCCATAATGCCTTGTACCACATACCAACTAAACCCCATGGGAATGAAAGCGATGATAGAGATGGGCAAGCTGCGGAACGATACCAACAGGACGATGAACACGAATACGGACGATATACCTAAAATGGTATTGAAATCATCGTTCAACAGCTCCACCATGTCGTTGGTATAATAGAACGGGTCGATGACTACGGTATTGGGTAGAGCCGCTACGGCATCGTTGACCATATTTTTGTTGGCTTCGAGCAGTTGTACAGAAGTATATACCACATACTTGCCGTCATCGGTTTTCTCAATGAAGTTTGAAATCAAACTTTCCGGCAAAACTTCGGCATCATAAAGTGATTCGGCTTCGTAGTCTGATTCTATCATCATGTAGAACGGATCGAAGATGATAGGGTCGAGACCATTCGCCTTGGCGGCTTTCGTAATCTTTTGGCGAACATCGGTTATGCGTTCTTCGGTCCAATATTCCTTCCATAGCGCAATACGCTCTTCCTGTTCTTCCATCGGAATGAAGAGTTCCGATACCTTGGAGTATTGTTTCAATACGCCTTCCTGCTGAAGAGAATCCAACGTGGCAATAATGGCTTTGTTGTACACCAATGCTTCGTCCAAGTCTTCCGATGTAGCAGCATAGTATTGTGTAGCAAGTCCCTTACTGTTTTTTTCTTCGTAGAGCAATCGTGACTGAACTACCTTCGGCTCGTTATAACCGATGTTGCGAAGATTGCTGTCAAATGTCACCCAGCCGGCAGTAAAAAGACAGATTACGCAAATGAGTTCGAGCACGATGCGTACACTCCGTTTCCGATCCAATGGATAAGAATTGATGCCGTCCAATACCTTGAAAGCATTTTCCGAACGACGGTTGCTTTTCGGATGGAAGAAATGCGGCAAGAAGATGAGTGCAAACAAGGTAGTACCTATCATGGCGAACGAGGCAAACAGGCCGAAGTCTTTCAACAGATCACTTTCGGTGAACAACAGACCGAAAAAGGCACCAATGGTAGTCAAGCAACCCAAGATGACCGGTGTAGACTGATCTTTCAATACCTGAATGGGGTCGCTCACATATTTATAATGTGTCAGCACGTGGAGACAATAGCTCAAGGCTACCCCCATGACAATCGCACCGATACCCATCGCCATCAAGGACATGCTGCCCTTTATCCAATAGATGCAGGCCAAGCCGAAGAATACGCCATATACCACCGGTGACAGGAGCATGAACAAAGTGGACTTGTTGCGGTAGCAATAGCCGAGTACCACACAGATGACAACCAACGACAAGCCTACGGTCAGCAGCAAGTCGCTCTTGATTTGACGAGAATTGAAGACACTGTTCACCGGAGAGCCGTGGAAGTAAACTTCTACATCAGGGTGTTCTGTCCGGAAGACCTCAATCTCTTCCTCTAAAAAATCAATCAACAAAGTACCCGACTTCGAGTCGAATGAACTGAAGTTCGGTGCCAGGAATGCGAGTGCTACGGTAGAATCGGGCACGAAAAGGTGTCCGTTGATAAGGCTGAAACCGGCACTGAATGAATTATCGGGATTCCCTAAAAATACATTCCGCAAAGCAGCCGGGTCCTGACCGACCATGGTGGTCTTGTTGCCCTCCTCGTCTTCCATCACCAAGTCATAGTTCAATGCCATCCGGGCATCAATCGCTTCCCGAGTGAGCAGGGAATCGAAACCGGCATAGCAAGATTCATCGACAAACGAGGGTACATGGGTCAAGGCATAATCCAGACCATTGACGAGCAAGTCATCGTCCAGCCGATGAAGTACATGAGCTATATAGTGGTTGGCAGAATCCTTCTCCAAGAGATTGTCCACCAATTCATCGCTATATCCGGCCAATGTTTCCGGGGCTATCGCTTCGCCTGTTGTCGATGTCAACTGAATGAAAATCTTGTCCTTTACCCGCAAGTTGCCGAAAGCCACTCCGCTTTCCGTTGCCGTATCGGTCTGTGGCAAGAGCTTGGCTATATTTTCTTCGTACTGCACCTTGGAACCAAAGTATACGAAAATCACGGAACTGAGAATCAACAGTCCGTACATCAGTGCTTTCTTCTTTTCAAGGAAGCGAAAGATTGCGATGAAAATTTTGTCCATTATTTGATTTTTGATTTTTGATTTATGATTTATCCAACAGCCATGAATAAATCATAAATCATAAATTAACTCAGCTTTCAGGTCCAGATAAACATCTTCTCCCTTGCCGATGGTTGCTCTCAGTTTATAGGCATCCTCTTTTTCTTCCAGGCTAATCATGACTTCGACCTGCGGATGCTGTACGGGAGTAACGAGAGTTGTCAACCGGCATTGCTGCAGGTTGTTCAGTAACAAGGATTTACCTGCCACTTGCTCGGCACATTCCTTTATCATCTGAATATTACAGACGCCGGGGGATATCGGCTTTCCGGGGAAATGTCCTTCGTAAACGGTGCAGTCCGGACGGAGGGATATGTGGAAAAGTATTGCCCCGTCTTCCTGCTTCGATACGTTTTCTATTGTATAGTAATCTTTTATTAACATAATCAATCGTCTTTTGTCATTCAGACGACCAAAAGGAGGAAGAATCTCAGAAGTATAAAGTGGATGTTATCGAGATTCTTCGCTTCGCCCTGAATAACAGTTTGTTAGAATTATTCCAACATATATTTCTTCTTCCATTCAGCCAAAAAGGGTGGACAAGAAGGCTCGAATTCTCCTTCGTGAGTGGTAAACAACTGGGTAGATTCTGCTGTGAACACCAAGGCATTGTCCGATTCCTTGCGGATTTCGTAGTCGAAGACTAACTTGGCACCTTTAGCTGGTCGGCAAGTGATGGTTACCAACAGCACATCATCCACCGTTGCTGTCCGATGATAGCGCATCTTGATGTCGAACATCGGAGCCAGATAGCCGCTATTGTAAATGTACATATATTCCAACCCATATTTCCGGCCGAAAGCTTCGCGGGCATCTTCCATGTAGGTGATGTAATGACCGTGCCACACCATCTTAATGGCATCCACTTCCGAGAAGCGTACCTGTACACGCACCGTTTCACTCAAAGCCATTTCAATCCTCCTTTATAAATATCTTCATTTGACAAGTAGCCAATACTTTTTCTCCCGATTTCGTTTCTGCAGCAATTAAGGTTACCCCGGCGGCTTCGCCTAATACCCGAAGGGTGGTATGCAGAAACTCGTCCACCTTCGGCAAACGGGCAATCTTGAATTTCTTCACTTCTCCGATAAAGCCCAATTTGGGCGATTCTCCCTTGGTATAGGGAGCGTAACCGGCAAAGGCAGCGGCACTCTGAGCCACATGTTCAATCAATCCGGGCTCGCGAAGAAGGTCTCCTTCACAAAAAAGATTTCCCGACTGTACACGAAGTCCCGTCTCTGCACCGGTTTCATCGGCACAAAAGAAGGTGTCCACCATGACAATTGGGTTACGTTGGGGGATGAGCCTGTACAACTCTTCTCCCGTTAACAATGGCTCTTTCATACAATTATCATTTTTTCACCACTGAGTACACAAAGTCTCACGGGGGTATATTTTTCAGTGTTACTCTGTGTACTCCGTGACAAATAATATTACGCTCTTTCAGCGATAAAATCGTAAAGAGTCTGGAAAGTTTGAACTTGTACCATTTCAGTACCTTTGATTTTCACGCCAAATTCAGACTCAATCAATGCTACCATGTCAACCAAACTCAAGCTGTCGAGCTGGAGTGTTTCCTTGATGTTGGCATCAGGAGTGATGTCAGATACTTCGATTTCAAATTCTTCAGCCAATGTTTCGTTGATTTTTGCAATCAATTCGTTCTTTTCCATTTTTCTTTCTTTTTATATGTTATTTATTGTTTTATTCTTTCTCTTCACATGTCATCTTGAGCAACGCGAAGGATTTAGAAACATCAACTTTATGTATTCAGATTCTTCACTTCGTTCAGAATGACACAAAAGTTTCTTAGAAATTTCTCACAATCAAAGTTGAGTTGGTACCACCAAAGCCGAACGAGTTCGACAAGAAGGTATCGAAATGCTTTTCTACACGCTGGGACGGAATCCACAACTTGGCCGAGTCTTCGTCCGGATTTTCAAAGTTGAGGTTAGCGGCAATGAAGTTGTTTTTCATCATCAGCATGGAGTAAATAACTTCGCTCGCACCTGCCATCCACATTTCGTGGCCGGTCTGGCTCTTGGTCGAAGTCACTTCAATACGACGGTCGCCTATCACGCGATAGATAGCCTTTGCTTCGTTGGTGTCGCCCACGTGGGTCGAGGTGGCATGTGCATTGATATAACCGATTTCATCCACACCGATACCGGCACGACGGATGGCCATTTCGAGTGACTTGGCAGGACCGTCCACATTCGGTGAAGAGATATGATCGCCATTCGACGAGAATCCGTAGCTCAAGATTTCCGCCAAGATAGGTGCACCACGGCGGACAGCCGATTCATAGCTTTCGATGATGACGGTAGCAGCACCACCTCCCGGAACCAGACCGTCGCGGTCACGGTCGAACGGACGGCTTGCCTTGGTTGGTTCGTCTTCGCGGACAGAGAATGCCGAGATACCGTCGAACGAACCGACAGACCATGGATTCACTTCCTGGGCACCACCACAAACCACCATTTCCTGCAAACCGTTCTGAATGAGCAAGGCACCCAAACCGATGGCATGAGAACCTGATGCACAAGCACCCGATACGGTCAGA
>CAZDAN010000073.1:0-9567 GCA_964503565.1 uncultured Bacteroides sp. | reverse complement strand
TAGCGCACCTGCTTTGGGAGCAGGGGGTCGTGGGTTCGAATCCCGCTACCCCGACGAAAGGGAAAAGAGAGTCTGAAATCGCTGATTTTCAGGCTCTCTTTCTTTTTAGGGATGCCTCTTTCCGGATTCTGAAAATGTCTGTTTTGTGGGGCTATTGGGATGAAAGGGAAATAAAAAAAGCGCGGAACTCCGCGCTTTTTCCTATTTGTAGAGATTGCTTCACTTCATCGGCTTCAACAGGAAGGTGAAGTCATAGTCGGCATAAGGAAGCTGATATTCCTTGCGAGGCCATGCCCCCCAGCTGTTGACACACCCCATACCCATCTGGCCGAGGTCGATGTTGACGTAGGTGTCGCCCTTGCGCAGATACTCAGGATGATTCTGACGCTTGCGCTCACCATCGTCCATGTCGGCCATCTTGTAGTGGAGAGCGGATGCTGAGAAGAGCTTGTCGGAGGTGATGTGCAATGTGTTGTGGCGGTTGTCCTTCAACTCATAGAAACGCAAATCGGTTTTGTTGCCTGTTTCCTGCGGACGCTGATAGTCGTGGAATTGTTCGTCAACCGTTTGCTCGTAGAGTCCTACGAAGGCGGCGCTCTTACGGTCGTTGTAGTTCTCCACAGGGCCGCGGCCATAGTACTTCACCTGTTCGTAGCGTTTGGGTAGGGTAATCTGCATTCCGTAGCGGAAGAGAGGAGCCACCTTTGCATCCTTCGTAGTGGTCATCTTCTGGTTAACAAGAACTGCTCCTGTGTTACTGATGGTATAAGTGAGGGCAAGCTGTGCCTGCACGGCGGGCATGTCGTAGTGGGCGGTGATGATGGCTTGTCCGTTCTTCACCTCATGGTTGAGGGTGGTCAGCTTCAGGCCGGGGTTCTTCCATGCGGCCAGTCTGTTCTGGATGCCTGCTCCGTAGTCATTGTCGGTGGGGGCACGCCAGAAGTTTGGGGTAAGGGCCGCACCGGGTTGCATCACGAAGTCACCGTTGGCTACCCAGCTGCTCAAGTACCCATTTTCCTTATCAAATGACAGAGTGAAGTTCTCGCCGATGATGTTCAGCATGTTACCGTCGTCAACTTTGATAGCGCGGGCATATGGGCAATTGCCAAGAGTCAAATCTTTTTCTGTCTTTTCACGGATGGCAAGTTGGTTGCCTGCAACCTTTTGTCCGGCGGGCAGGATGCCTTCGCGGTTTTTCAGTGAGAAATATACATTCAGGTGTACCTCCTTACACTGGCAGATGCCTTCGAGCGAGTAGGGGAGTGTCACCTTCACGGTTTCCTGAGGTTTGGCGTTCAGGGTGCTTACTACGCCTGTCTGTTCGGCCACACCGTTCACCAGAAGCTCCCAAGTGAGGGTGTAGTTCTTCAGGTCCTTGAAGAAGTTTTCGTTGTAGATGTTCACTTCGCCCTTCTGCAGGTCGGCTGGAGTGACCCAGATGTTCTGATACTGTTGCGCAATCTCGTAAGCATGGGGATGGAGGTCGCGGTCGGGAGCAACTACACCGTTGTTACAGAAGTTTTGGTCGGAAGCGTCGTCGGGATGGAAATCGCCACCGTAGCCGTGGATTTCGGGAGCGGGTATCATGCGTGCCTTCTCGTTATTGCGTTTCAAGATTCCTTGGTCGGCCCAGTCCCAGATGAAACCACCCTGGTACTTGGGGTATTTGCGAACCATATCCCAATATTCTTTGAAACCACCGGCAGAGTTACCCATCGTGTGTGAGTATTCACACTGGATGAGCGGTCGCGGATTGTCGTTCTGTGAGTATCTTTCGCATCCTTCGTAACCGTAGTACATAGGACAGAAAATGTCTGTTTTTCCATGCTGTCCTGCTTGCTCGTATTGGACGGGGCGTGAGGGGTCTTCGGCTTTAATCCAGTCGTAAGCCGCCTCGAAATTGGGACCATAGCCGGCTTCGTTACCCAATGACCAGAAAATGATGCTCGGATGGTTGAAGTTGCGTTGCACATTGCGTTGGTTGCGCTCCATGTGTGCCAATGCGTAGGAGTCGTTCTTGGCCAATGTATGTTCTCCGTAGCCCATACCGTGACTTTCAATATTGGCTTCAGCCACCATGTAGAGACCATATTGGTCGCACAACTCGTACCAACGGTGGTCATCGGGGTAGTGGCAAGTGCGTACGGCGTTCATGTTCAGACTCTTCATGATGCGAATGTCGTTCAACATGTCTTCGTAGCTCACGGTGTAGCCGTTCACGGTATTCATCTCGTGGCGGTTCACACCCTTGAAGAGTACCGGCTGGCCATTTACCAATACTTGTGCATTCTTTATCTCTATTTTGCGGAAACCAACCTTTACGGGGATGACTTCACTTACTTTCTTTCCGTCCATCAGTGTGGCAGTCAGGGTGTATAGATAAGGGGTTTCAGCCGTCCACTTGTTGGGGGCAGCCACCTTCATTTCAGCCTTCTGCTTACCGCTTCCCTTCACGGTAGTTGTGGCCACTTGTTTGCCTTTTGCATCGGTCAAGCTCAATTCTACCACGCCGCTTCCTTGCAAATCAAGGTCAATGGCGAGTGTGCCATCCGTGTATTGTGCATCCAAGTCGGGAGTTACGCGGATGTCCTTGATGTGTTTCTTGTTGCGTGCATAGAGGTAGCATTCGCGGGCGATACCTGACAGACGGAAGAAGTCTTGGTCCTCCAGATACGAGCCATCGCACCAACGGAAAATTTGGAAAGCGATGAGATTTTCCTTGCCGGGCTTCAGATATTTGGTCAAGTCAAATTCGGCTTCCAACTTGGCATCCTCGCTGTATCCTACGAACTTTCCGTTCACCCATAAGTAAATATTTGATGTGGCCGAACCGAAGTGTGCCATAATCTGCTTGCCTTTCCAGTCTGCAGGTACGGTGATTGTGCGGCGGTACGAACCTACGTTGTTGCGCTCTACAGGTACTTCGGGTGGATTGGTCTGGAAGAAGTTGCGCCACGGATATTGGTTGTTCACGTAGATAGGGCGACCATATCCATAGAGTTCCCATTGTCCTGGTACGGGCAATTCCCCCCACTGGCTGTCGTCGTAGCTGGCTTTCCAGAAGTCGGTGGGTCGTTGGTCGGCGTTTTCTACCCAATGAAACTTCCACATGCCTGTCAGGGGCATGTAATTGGCCGAATGTGTCTTGCATTTCTGTGCCGCTTCCGCCGATTCATACGCAAAGTAGTTGGCGTGCATGGGGGCACGGTTCACGGCGTTCACTTCGGGGTCTTTCCATTCGTTGAACGTCTGGGCACTCACGGCTGATGCCATCAGCATGAGGCCGCCTAATAGAATCTGTTTTTTCATGTAATTATATGTCTAAAATTTTGGTTTCTCGCAGTATTATTGAATAATGTAGGCGACAAAGGTAGCGAACACTTCCGACATAAACAAATAAAATGGCTATGAAATGAAAAAAAAGACCGAGTTCCTTCAGATTGTTATTCGATGATTTTCCTCCCATCGACAATGTAAACTCTGCATTCGTTTGTGATTGGAATGCTGTTTCCGATGCGGTTGATGCGATACCCGACAATTGTACCTCGGCATCTGGATAAGAATTTGGTACTGATGAAGTGTGTCGGATGGTACAAAAATAAGGAAAATGATGTCGTTAGTCAGAATGAGTCGTATTATTTTATGTTAATATTTGCCGGAAGTTGGCCTTTTCTGTAAAATAAGGGGCCTGGGACTCGTGCTTTTTGAACAGTTCTCCGTATCTTTGTGCAGGATTATATAATAATAGGTACAGGTATGAAGAAATTAGTTGTTTTGTCAGGTGCCGGCATGAGTGCCGAAAGTGGAATCAGTACGTTTCGCGACGCGGGCGGACTTTGGGAACAATACCCCGTGGAGGCAGTGGCTACGCCCGAGGGGTATGCACGCGACCCGGAGCTGGTGACGCGCTTCTACAATGAGCGCCGACGCCAATTGCAACATGTGGAGCCTAACCGGGGACACCGCCTGCTGGCGGAGATGGAGAAGGACTTCGACATCACCGTGATTACCCAAAACGTGGACAACCTGCACGAACGGGCGGGCAGCTCACACGTCATCCATCTGCATGGCGAACTGATGAAGGTGACTTCGAGCCTTCAGCCGAATAATCCCGACTACATCCAAGAGCTGAAGCCCGAGGAGTGGGAGGTGAAGATTGGCGACTTGGCAAAGGACGGGTCGCAACTGCGCCCCTTCATCGTGTGGTTCGGTGAAGCGGTGCCGGCCATCGAGGTGGCGGTGGATTATGTGATGAAGGCCGACATTCTGGTCATCATCGGCACGTCGATGAACGTCTATCCCGCAGCCGGATTGCTTCACTATGCTTCACCCCGCGCTGAAGTGTTCCTCATCGACCCGAACGAGGTGCGTGTGAATGCCGACCGACCCATCAACGTCATCCAAAAGGGTGCTTCCGAAGGAGTGAAGGAACTGTGGGAGACACTGACGGAGTGAAAAGAAACTGAAAAGATTCAAGGCAAAGGGGAATCAATTTGTTATTTATTCGCTATCTTTGCCACCAATTACGGAATAAAACTTAGCACAGAGAAAAAAAGACATGTTTTCAGGAATAGTAGAAGAAACGGCCAAGGTTGTAGCCTTGGAGAAGGAGCAGGAGAATCTGCACCTGACGATGACTTGCTCGTTTGTCGACGAGCTGAAGATTGACCAGAGCGTGGCGCACAACGGTGTGTGCCTGACGGTGGTGAAGATAGAGGACGGCACCTACACGGTGACGGCCATGAAGGAGACTATCGAACGTTCGAACCTGGGACTCCTGCAAGTGGGCGACGAAGTGAACGTGGAGCGCTCCATGATGATGAACGGACGGTTGGACGGGCACATCGTGCAGGGACATGTGGACCAGACGGCCGAGTGCATCGCCATCGATGATGCCGAGGGAAGTTGGTATTTTACCTTTAAATATGCTTTTGACCGTGAGATGGCGCGTCGCGGATACCTGACCGTGGACAAGGGCTCGGTGACGGTGAACGGCGTGAGCCTCACCGTATGTAATCCCACGGATGATACCTTCCAAGTGGCTATCATTCCTTACACTTATGAACATACCAACTTCCACGCCTTCCGCGTGGGAAGCCGCGTGAACATCGAGTTTGACATCATCGGAAAGTATATCAGCAGGATTAATCAGTATTAAGAGGAAAAGAGACCCTCCCCTTTGCCCCTCCCTCTATGGAGGGGAATAAATAGTTTTGGCTATACATTTTACTCCCCTCCCTTGGGAGGGGCAGGGGGGAGGGTTCTCTATTTTATTTTATATGGATTTTTTAGAATTGGTCAAAGCCCGCCAGAGCGACCGGGCGTATGACAAAAGTCGCCCCGTAGAGCCGGAGAAGCTTGAGCGCATCCTCGAAGCAGCCCGTCTGGCTCCCTCGGCCTGCAACGCCCAGCCTTGGAAGTTTGTAGTGGTGACCGACCCTGAACTGGCCATAAAGGTGGGCAAAGCCTCCGCCGGCTTGGGCATGAACAAGTTTGCCAAAGATGCGCCCGTGCACATCCTCATTGTGGAGGAGAGCATGAATGTAACCTCTCTCCTTGGCAGTAAAATCAAGGACAAGTATTTTCCCCTCGTTGATATTGGTATCGCCGCCAGCCACATTACCCTTGCCGCTGAGGCCGAAGGACTCGGCTCGTGCATCCTCGGATGGTTTGACGAAAAGCGGATTAAAGAACTGGTGGGCATCCCGCAGAGAAAGCGCCTGTTGCTTGACATCACCATCGGATATTCCCTGAAACCGAAGAAGCAAAAGGTGAGGAAAACGAAGGAAAAGGTGATTTCCTACAACAAGTATTGAGAAGCGGTTTGGAATAGATTTTTTTTGCGACTTGCTTTTGGGAAAATGCAAGTCGCATTTTCCCAAAAGCAAGTCGCAAAAATTAAAAAGCAAGTCGCATTTTTTTTTTCTTTTTCTTCTTCCAAAATTGCAATTGCTACAACTCTTTTAACAATACATCGCTCTCCCTGTAATAGGCCTCTTTGGCACGAGCCAGTGCCTGCCACTCGTGGCTGTATTCGCCCGTGTGGTCAATCTTGAAGTTCTCCGATCCGTCGGTGTCGATGCGCTTGAGCACCTCCCTCACCGTCAGGCGGCCGAGGTCTTCGGCAGGCAGGTAGATGGTGTTGTCGCTCTTTTCGTCATCCGTCACGGGATAGAGCAGGCCGAGGTCTTGCAGTTCATAGATGATTTCGTTCACAATGCGGATGGGGATGCGGTGCATACGCGACAGATTGTCGGCCGTGTAGGGATGTTCGCCATTGGCAAACCGCTTGCACACGGCACTCATCAGCAGGATGCAGAGGAAGTCGTGATAGCGCCGGCTGATGTTGCGTGCATCTTTCTCGAAGTTATAGGTCTCCACGTTTTGGCTGGCATACGTCAATTGGGCACCAAAGAGGCAGATGCACCACGAAATCTGTGTCCACAGAAGGAACATCGGTATGGCTGCAAAGGAGCCGTAGATGGCGTTGTAGCCCGTCACCCATATCTGGCTGTTGATGTAGAAATACTGGAGGAACTGGAAGGCTATACCCGAGACGATGCCGGGCAACAGGGCGTTCTTCAGTTTCACCTTCGTGTTGGGCATGAAGACGTAGAGGGCAATCAGCATCGTGGAGGTGAAAGCAAAGGGGATGGAGCGGATGAGGAACTTCACGAAGGGAGCCATCAGTTCGAACTGCTCGAGATTCTTCAACATGGTGGTCATGAACACCGAGAGACCGCCCGACACCACAATGAGGATGGGGAGGAGAAGGAAGATGGAGAAGTAGTCCGTTATCTTGCGGAAGAGGCTTCGTGGCTTCTTCACCTGCCATATCTGGTTGAAGTTGCGCTCGATGTTGTCGGTCAGCGTCAGCACCGTCCAGAGCAACATCACGAGGCCCACTCCGATGAACACTCCGCTCTTGGCGTGTTCCAGATAAGAGTCAATCCACCCTATCAGTGTCTCCACCACCAGGGTTTGTCCTTCGAATCCCTGGCGAATCTGCGTCTCCATCAAATTGGCAAAGCCGAACCCGCGTGCAATGGCAAACAGGATGGCAAAGATGGGCACAATGGAGAGCAATGTGCTGTAGGTCAGTGCCGATGCCCGATTCACTATGCGGTCGCGCACGAAGCGTTGTACCGTCAGCATCAACACCTTCAGTATGTTGTACCATCGGTAGGTAAGTGGATTGACATCCTCCTTTGTCACGCGCCAAATCTCTTCGTCGAGGAAGTAGCGCAGGTCTTTCAGGGTCATTATCAGTTTCATAAGCGATATGGGGGAAAAAGTGAAAGCAGTCGGCCTGTAAGCCGGGTTCTGTTCCTCTCCCGAAGGGGAGGCGTTTGTCATTTATCTACGCCACCCGTCACCGATGTGGCTCCAGCGGTCTACCCTCCGGCTTGGGCGGGCTACCCTCATAGCGCCGGTTTACATGACCTTACAACTCCCAAGGCGGACAGCCCGTGTGTCACCACACGGCTGGTGAGCTCTTGCCTCACCTTCTCACCCTTACCCCGGCTCCGAAAGGAGAGGGGCGGTTCTTTTCTTCTCCACTGCTCAACCCTCGCGGATTGCTTGCCGTTAACAAGTGGGATGCCCTCTGTTGCCCGGACTTTCCTCTTCCCCCCGAAAGGGGCAGCGACAAACCGTCCGACTGCTTTCAGGGCGCGAAGATACAACTTTTTTGAAGACGGAACAAAGAAACCCGTCAGTTTGTTGAATAAATGTAAAAACAGGCCTTCTGGAATTTAATGCCTGTTAAGCGGATGCCCGACATTGTTAAAAGTGGACAAAAAAGCGTGGCAAAGCATAGGGATATACGTTTTTTGTTCATACATTTGCGGTTGTAAATGTTAAACCAAAACAGATAATTAACAAATTAAAGTATATTAAGTTATGAAACAGACAACTAAAAACGTAGGTAAGTTCTTCGCGGTGGCTATGTTGAGTGCTGCCGTTGCCGGGGTGACAACTTATGCATTGCTGCCCGAGGAGGGTGAGCGGATGACATCTTTTGTGGAACAGTTTCCGCAGAGCGCACAGGTGATGCCCACGGTGTTTGGTAACTCATCGGCCGGAGCCATGGACTTGACCAAGGCGGCCGAATCCTCGGTCAATGCAGTGGTTCACATAAAGTCCACTCAGCTGGGTAAGGTACAGACGGTTCAGCAGCCAATGGATATTTTTGACTACTTCTTTGGCAATCCCTATGGTGGGGGGCGTCAGCGTCAGGTGCAGACACAACCGCGGGTGGGATTCGGTTCGGGAGTCATCATCTCGACCGACGGATACATCGTCACCAACAACCATGTGATTGAGGGGGCCGACGAAATCAGTGTGAAACTGAACGACAGCCGTGAATTTGTGGGACGTATCATCGGTACTGACTCCAATACGGATTTAGCACTTGTTAAAATTGAGGCGGAGGACGAGCTGCCCACCATCCCTATCGGCGATAGCGAAGCGCTCAAGATTGGTGAATGGGTGTTGGCTGTGGGCAATCCCTTCAATTTGACCTCCACCGTGACGGCTGGTATCGTCAGTGCCAAGGCGCGTTCGTTGGGCGTATATAATAATGGTATCGAATCGTTCATCCAGACGGATGCCGCCATCAATCAGGGAAACAGCGGTGGTGCCTTGGTGAATGCCAAAGGCGAGTTGGTGGGAATCAACTCGGTGCTCTCTTCTCCCACTGGCTCTTATGCCGGCTATGGATTTGCCATCCCCACCAGCATCATGACCAAGGTGGTGACCGACCTGAAGGAGTATGGCACCGTGCAGCGCGCTCTCTTGGGCATCAGCGGACGCGACTTGAACATTCATTTCGATGATGAGATGAAGAAGAAGGCCGAAGAGCTGGGAGTGAACGAAGGCGTATGGGTGGGCGAAGTGGTTGAAGGAAGCGCCGCCGCCGCTGCGGGCATACAGGCCGACGACGTCATCACCGGCATCGACAACAAGACCATCAAGACGATGGCCGAGCTTCAGGAGGAATTGGCCAAGCACCGTCCCGGCGACCAGGTGAAGGTGAAACTCATCCATGACAAGAAGGAGAAGACCGTGACCGTGGAACTGAAGAACGCCCAGGGAAACACCAAGGTGGTGAAGAGTGTGGATATGGACCTCCTCGGCGCAGCCTTCAAGGATTTGCCCGACGAACTGAAGCGCCAGCTCAACCTTGGCTATGGCCTGCAAGTGACAGGCGTCACCGATGGTAAAATGAAGGATGCCGGCATCCGCAAGGGGGTCATTCTGTTGAAGGCCAACAACCAGGCTCTCCGCAAGGTGGCCGATTTGGAAGATGTCCTCAAAAGTGCATCACAGTCGCCTGAACAGGTGCTCTTCATAACTGCCATCATGCCCTCGGGAAAACGTGTCAACTTTGCTGTTGACCTCAGTCAGGAGGAATAATCCCGCCTCTTTCCCTCTTGAAGGAATCGTGCGCTTCATATCCATTCGCAGATACGGTTGGGTAATATAACGTAGGTCCGATATAAGAGTGAATTCTGTCAGGTGTCCCATCAAAATCTATCAGCTGTTCGGGTTTCGTCCGTCAGCTGA